>CBDTZB010000116.1:0-7177 GCA_965364795.1 uncultured Nocardioides sp. | reverse complement strand
CCGGAGCGGCGCTGGACCGCTGACGCGGACGTGAGGTCAGGGCGTTGGGCAGGGTTCTCCACGTAGTGCTCGATCACTGCAGTGAGTGCCTCGGGCCCCCATCCCTGGCCGAGCAACTTGACCATGCCGATCTCTGCCCGATCGTCCTTCGGAAGCACCACCAGCAGCGGTTGCCACCGAGGCACCGCCTGAGCGCCCTTGATCTCGCTCCAGGGCAATCGGCGTACGGTTCCCCACCCCGACGGGAGCATCAGTCCAGCGGGGGTGAGCCTGATGCGGAAGTGGTGCGCCCCGCTGAAAAACAGCCAGGCAGCCACAGCCAGCCCGACGGTGAGGGTGACCGAACCGACCACCACCATGAGTGCGTTGTCGTCTTGGAGGGCCACGGGTAGTAGTAGCGAGCCGAGCGTCACCGACAGAAGTGCCTGCCGAGCGGCGTAGCCGGGGCGTAGCGGAAGCGCCACTCCCTCGTCGACCTCCGCCACCGCTTCGGGGGAGCGTCGGCTGGGGAGCATGGAGGTCGCGCCCAGTAGGCCCAGAACGGTGAGTTGCAGGCCGAGCAGGGCGGGGAACCAACTCCCGTCGCGACCGTCGATGACGGCAACCAGTCCGGCCACGAAGAAGAGCACGCCCACCGCGGCCAACAGCCCGATGAGGCCAGCCACCAGGAGCCGCGTGGGGGCGGCGAAGGCCGCTTCCTTGCTCATCAGATCCATCCCGTCGCGGCGCCCCAACCGTCGGAGAGGACGCTCTTGGTGTCGTCCCAGCGGTCACCCACCCACTCATCGACCGGTTCGGTCCAGTCGTCGGGCAGGGCGTCCCAGCCCTCGGCGACCATCCAGGTCACGCCGGCTCCCACGGCCACCGCTCCAGCCACGACCACAATGGTCGGCACACTGACCGGTAGCGTAGCGATCACGAGAGCCGTGGCTCCAGCACCGGCTGCTACCGCGAGAAGCCCGCCGCCGGGGGAATCGCCCTCGAGCGCCTGATAGGTGTCCCACGCTGCTCCGACGGGGCCGAGGATGCGTCCGCCTCGGCCGGCCCAATCGGCGAACCTGTTGAGGTCCCTGACCCGACCGGGGGCGTCCGGCGCATTGCCCCTCGCGCGGCGAGCAGGGTTGCCCGATCGCCGGGCCGTGCGGAGTTCCTCTGCTTGGGCGCGTAGCGCCTTCGTCTTGTTCTGAAGGCTGCGTTCCCCGAGCGTCATGCCGAAGGACGTGGCGAGGCTGCGAGCGGCGTCGGCGAGTTCGTCGACGTCCGGCGCCTCGAGCGCGGTGGGGACCGGTTTGAGATTGGTGTCGACCCACGCCATGAAGTTCGACCACTCAAGCTCCACGTCGCTGAGGATGCGTTCGTAGAGCTCGATCATGTCGACGTGCGTCTGGAAGGTGCCCATGGCGTCGGTGAAGCGGGACCTGTCTGCCTCGGATGCGTCCGGGGCGAGCGGCGTCGGAGCCACGGCGTTGGGTGGGGTGTAAATGACGGTGCCGGCGACGCCGAGTCCACCGCCTTGGGCTTCGTTGCGCAGCGTGCCCATCCGGTCCTTCGCCTGCTTGAGCCGAACGCTGTAGGCGTCGAGCTCGTCGGCGGCGGTGCTGATCCGATCCACGTGCGCGTCCGAGACTCTGATGACGGCCCTGGTGTGCTCGACGTACGCCGCTCCTGAGAGACCCTCCCAGTGAAGCTCGGCTGTCCGCTTGGCGGAAAGCACATCTTCACTGGCCTGATCGACCTGGACCTTCAGCGAATCGCGCAACCACGTCGCGGCAGCGTCAATGCTCGTTGTGCTGCCCTGTATCTCGGTCTGGATCACTCGGTGGTCACCTCTTTCGTCTGAAAGTCGGAAGCAGCCTGTTGGTCTGTGGAGCCGAGCTCTTGGCCGGCGGCGCGCACCTGGGCGGCAGCAACTTCATTGATCAGGGCGATGTCATCGGCGGTGGAGACGACGGTGGCGATGATTGCGAGTACATCCGCGGTGCCGTAGCCGCCATCCACGGTGGTGGGCACGCTCTTGGCCAGGTCGGTGACACCCTTGGCGGAGTCCTCGTGCAGCCCGGCTAGCCGTGCTTCGGTCGCCTCGCTCAGCTGGATCGTCACGCCGGCGTCTCCTCGATACGCAGGGCCGTGGGCATCGGGATGTCGAGGTAGGCCACGTCGTAGTGCTTCAGGTCTCGAAGCGATTCGAGCTCCTCGGTCTTCCAGAGCACCCACGGGTGGGCCTGGCCGCAGGCCGCGACGAAGCGGTCCAGCGCGGTGTAACCCATCAGCGCCGTGCGGCCGTCCTGGAGTTGCGCCATCATCACTTCGGTGACCTGCCCCTCGGAGTCGAGGCGGCAGGGGAGGTACGCCACCGGCGGCTGCAGTGGGGCCGGGGTGGGCGGCGGGGGGCTTTCGGTCATGGGGGTTGTCCTACCCCTTGTCAGGTCGCCGGAAACCCACCGGGGTCGAATCAACCGCCGATCGGCTGGTTGAAGCCACCCGCTAGCGACCGTCTCGAAACCACCCAAGCAGGGTCACCTGGGCCAGGACAGCCCAATGCCCCCGATCAGGTAACCCTGATTGGGGTGCGGGGCGTGGTGGTCAGGGCTCTTGCTCGTCGGCAGGTGGTGGTCGTCGGGTGCCGCGGTGGTCTCGGATGAGGTCGAATCCGGTGGGCGTGGTCCAGAGGTAGAGCCCGGGGTCGAGGACGACGTAGGACCATTTCGAATGCGTTTTCGCTCGGTGATGTCGCCGGCATAAAGGAGCGAGATTGCACGAGCAGGTCGGGCCAGCCCTGTTGTGGGGGATGACGTGGTCGGTGTCGCACGTGATGGCGTTGCGGGTGCAGTAGGGGAAGACGCAGGTGCCAGCGGTGATCTCAGCCTGTTCCTCGAGGCGTCGGGGGATCTCGTAGGCCTCAACGTGGTGGTGCTGATCGACGTCGAGGATCGGCCGCACGACGACCTGGGTGTCGGGTTGGCCGCACCAGTTTCGGATCTGCTCGACGGTGATGGGGGTGCGGGTGTTCGCGCACCGCGCGACGTTGTCGTGGCCTTGGAGGGCGGCGTCGGTGAGGTGGACGTGGAGGACGACTGAGCGGGGCGCTGGTTTCGAGGCTCGCTGCGCTCGCACCTCAACCGGCGCAGAGTCCCCGCCGTCTTCGGTGGTTGAGGTGTGACGAGCGCCGCGAGGAGCCTCGAAACCCCCGGCCTCAGCGTCCAACTCCAGTGCCCCCTGAGCCCGGGATCTCACCGGCCGCAATCGAGCGACGGACGTCAAGGGACTCCTCGCACCCCAACTCCAACAACCGGTGGGCGACTGAGGCGATCGCGGCTTCGAGGTCCAGGGCATCGCCCAGGTCCAGGCGGGCGTCGATCTGGACGACCCCGTCGATCTCCACGCAACCCAAGCCGATATCGAAGCGACGGGTGTCGGCCTCTCGGCGGCGTTGCTCCTCGGCTTTCTCGGGGTCGAACCGGGCAGTGGCTTCTTGGACGAGTCGGTGGATCTGCGCCCACGTGCACGACGCCGCCACTGACGCGAGGTGGCGGTCTACGAACTCAGCCCCCGCCTCGGGCAAGGTCCACGTGTCCTCGGCGACCTTCAACGCCCGCCACACCGGCAAGATCCCCGCTTCAATCTGCTCCCACAGTCGGGGGAGTCGGTAGCGCAGTTCCGCAACCCGGCAGAGATAGGCCCGGCCTGAGGTGGTGTCCATCCCCAACACCGCGGCGAACTCCATCACCTCGAACTCCGTGACGTAGGGCGACCCGGCACCCGCGGTGAGCCAGGCCCGGTCACCTAGAGGGCCTTGCTCGAGGCTGCAGGGATCGACCTCGTTGACCACGATCCATCCGACGACCAGGCGAATCTTCTCCAACTCGGCCGCAGCGATGACCTGCTTGTTCTCCAGCAGTTTGCCGAGCACCTCCGCGGTGGCGTCGGGCGACTCACTTCCTGAGTCCAACGGCTGATCGATCATGTGTTCTAGTAAACATCCGACCACCGACAGTCCTCATCGCCTTGGACTCAGCAACGGGTGGAACGCAACAGTGCCCCTGGCGGAAACGATTCTGGGGTCCTTGGCCTGACTCAGTACAGCCGGATCCTGGCTATCAGTGGTGAGTGATCGGAGCCACCACGAGGAAGGGATCGGTGCTGGGCGAACTGTGCCTTCTCCGCCGAACCGTCGGCCAGGAAGACGTAGTCGATCCAGCGGGTGCGCAGTGTCGGGGGTACCCCGTCTAGGCCCAGCGCGGCGTACGACGATGTAGCGACGCCCTCAAAGCGGTCGCTGATGCCGCCGGCCGGGCGTGCGGTCGAGTCGTCGGCGTAGTCGAAGTTGTAGTCACCGGTGCCGATCACCGTGACCGCCGGGCTAGCCGCGGTCTCGGCGTACACCCCCGCGAGCTTGCGCAGATGGGTCCGGGCGCGGCGCGCGTTCAGGTTGTCCTCGAACCCACGGCCGCTCTCGATGTGGTGGTTCACGTGGGTGTTGAGCAGCACGACGGTTCGTCCGGTCTCGCGGTGACGCAGGGTGGCCTTCACCAACCAGCGAGCAGGGAACGGGTGGGTGGTCTCCCTCGGGTAGCCGCCCTTGTGCATCCGCTGGGTCTCGACGTCGAGGAGGTCGAAGGTCGAGGTGCGCAGCTGAAGGCCAAGGAGATCGGGCCGGTGTCGGGGTTGGACCAGAACCAGGTGTCCCAGCCCTTATCCAGATATCGCGGATAAAGCGCACGGAACTCCGAGGACTTCGACTCCTGCCAGCCGATCAGGTCGAGTCCGTCTCTGGCGGTGAGCCGGTCCCAGTCGGACTTCGCGTCCTTGAAGTCGAGGAACCGGTAGGCGTTGGCCGAGGCGACCCCGAAGGAGGCGAGCACCGGTCGCTTGCGGCCCGCACGTTGCAGGACCGGGGCGACCGTGACCCCCGGCCCGGAGACCGCTGCCTTCGCTGACGGCGTGCTCGGTGCCTGTGGTTCATCGAGGACGAGGGCCGTGCCCACTGCGCCTAGCGCGACCACCGCCGCGACCAGCAACAGCGATCGCACCCGTCGAGACATGCGGTGATCCTACGAGCGCGGTCGCTGGCGATGCTCCGGATGGGGCCAGACTTCACACGTAGCGCTTGGCCCGATCCTCGGGCCGTCCCGGACCTGAGGCCAGCAAGGTGGAGAGTTCGTACTCCAGCACCGACCCGACCCGGCGGCAGAACTCTTCGGCCTCGTCCGCGGCGTCCGGCTGCTCAGCCACGATCCGGTCAACGATTCCCAGCGCGTGCAGGTCCTGCGCCCGAACCTGTTGAGCCCGAGCCATCTCGGGGGCGTGGTCGAGGTCACGGTGCACGATCGCGCTGGCCCCTTCGGGAGGCAGCGGGGAGAGCCAGGCGTGCTGAGCGGCGATGACCCGGTCGGCGGGCAGGAAGGCCAAGGCTCCGCCGCCGTTCCCCTCACCGAGCATCAGGCACACCGTAGGAGCGGGCAGCGTCACCAGTTCGGCCAGACAGCGGGCGATCTCCCCGGCCAGTCCGCCGTTCTCCGCCTCGGGCGAGAGCGCCGCGCCCTGGGTGTCGATGACCGTCACCAAAGGCAGCCCCAGCTCCGAGGCGAGCCGGAAGCCGCGGCGCGCCTCGCGGAGGGCCTCAGGTCCCATCGCGTGGTCGGGGGTCTGGCCGCGACGGTCCTGCCCCAGGAAGACGCACGGAGCGTCGCCGAAGCGAACCAGGGCGATCAGCAGGCCGGGGTCCTGCTCGCCCTGCCCGGTGCCGTTGAGCGGCACGACGTCTGAGGCGGCGTACTTCAGTAGACGCCGTACGCCGGGACGGTCGGGGCGCCGGGAGCGGGTGATCGCGTCCCAGGTCTCGACCTCGACCGGCGGATCCTCCGGCGGGTTCGGCACTCGGGCGACACCGTCGCGAGGCCCCAACAGGATGGTGAGGGCCCGGTGGAGAATGTCTTGAATGTCCTCAGGAGCGACGACGGCGTCGATGATGCCGCGGGCATGGAGGTTCTCCGAGGTCTGGATGTCAGGTGGGAACTCCTTGCCGTAGAGCGCGGAGTAGACGCGAGGTCCGAGGAAGCCAACCAGGGCGCCGGGCTCGGCCACCGTGACGTGACCCAGCGACCCCCAAGACGCCATCACCCCGCCGGTCGTGGGGTGACGCAGGTAGACGAGGTAGGGCAGGCCCGCCGCCTTGTGTGCGGCGACGGCCTGAGAGATCCGAACCATCTGCACGAAGGCTGGAGTGCCCTCCTGCATCCGAGTCCCTCCGCTGACCGGGGCGGCCAGGAGGGGGAGGCCCTCGGCGGTGGCGCGCTGGATGGAAGCCACCAACCGGTCGGCCGACGCCCGCCCGATCGAGCCGGCGAGGAAGCGGAACTCACCAAGCAGAACGGCGACCCGTCGACCACGCATCAGACCTTCGCCGGTCAGCACCGACTCGTCGACGCCGCTCTTCTCCGCGGCCGCGGCCAACTCCGCGGCGTACTCCTCGCTGAGGGCGCCGCGCTCGGGCGGGCTGTCCCACGAGGTCCACGAATCGGGGTCGAGGACCAGGTCGATCAGGTCATGCGCGGTCGGTCGTTTGCTCACAACCCGAGGCTAGTGCGTCAGCCGAGTCGAGACGCGGCTACGCCTCGGATGCCTGCTTCACGCTGGCCGCAAAGGTCTCGAACGACTCCGTCATATCCGGAATCGCCTTGGTGATCATCGGCGCCATCGGCCCGGTGAACTCCTCCACCATGGTGAATCGCGACCCCGTCCCCTCGGACGCGACGGTGTAGGTCCGAGTCCCGGTGAAGAGGCCCAGCGGCATCCCGCCGGACCACACCATCATCGTGGGCGCATCGAGTTGGGTGACCTTGAGTTTGAAGGTGCGTTTGGGATCCAAGGTCGAGACCAGCCTCAGTTTCCCGCCCGGCTCGATCGTGCCGTCGAGTGAAACGACGGCGTCGTTCCACTGGGAGTACGCCGAGGCGTCGGTGATCAGCGCCCACACCCGGTCAACCGGGGCATCGATCGAGCGGGTGGCTTCGTAGCGCGTAGGCATCAGAGCGTCTCGGTGTGTGCGGTCATGACGATCAGTCAACCAGCACGCTCACGCTCAAGCAGCCGATGGACGCGCCGGAGTTTTCTTCCCCAACAGCCAAGCGTCGAAGAAGTCGGTGAGTTCCTTGCCGGTGCGTTCCTCGATGAAGCC
>CBDTZB010000115.1:0-7186 GCA_965364795.1 uncultured Nocardioides sp. | reverse complement strand
GGCGTGTCGTGGGAGGCCCCGGTGGTCCGCTCGCCGATCGTCAAGCTCCGGCTGCGCGACGACACCGGGAGCCAGGTCGCCGTCGTCCAGGGCGAGGCGTACACGCCTGACGAAGAAGGCCCCCGCTGGCCCTGTCGGCCGCGGTGACCGCAGGTGACCACGTCCTGGAGGTCACGCGTGTCCGTCGGTCGGGGACCGCAGAGCTCAAGGTCAGCTACCCCGGACCCAAGCTCGATCCCACGATCGAGTATGACGCCAACGACCACGCGACCGTGATCGATGACGGCATCACCCGTATCGCCGAGACCCTGTCCCCGCAGGGCCGTGTGATCGAACGTGAGGTGACCGACTCGGCCACCGGCGAGCTGCTCGAGTCGGTCACGATCGGGTATGCCGGGCCGGGAGACAACCGGGCCTACGAGATCATCCACCAGGACGGCCCCGATCCGATCGTGACCTACATCGCCGGGCCCGGCGGGCTGCTGACCATCGACACCGCCGGCGTCGGGATGTGGCCGCTCGACGACGGCCACGGCCACACGCTCGGGACCGCCGACGGTGACGGTGGCTACACGGCTAACCCGCTCGCTGATGAGTTCGGTGTCATGCCCGGTGGGCACCAGCAGCGTGGTGATGACCAGCTGGACTGGCTTGGTGGCGAGCTCCGTCACCGCACCGGGGACGCGTTCGGCCTGATCCGCATGGGTGTTCGTCTGTACGACCCCGCGTTGGGCAGGTTCCTCGGCGTCGACCCGATCGATGGCGGCTCCGCTAACACCTACGACTACTGCAACGCCGACCCCATCAATTGCCGCGACCTCACCGGCGAATGGACCCTCGGCGGCCTAGTGAGCAGTGTCAAAGGGTTCGTGCATGACAAGGTGGAAGAGCTCAAGCAGAATGTCCGCGATCCTCACTGGTACATCAACTTGGCAACCACAGCTGTGGCGGTGAACATTGGAACGACAGTCGCCGGCGGCTGCACCTTCGTCACGGCCAGTATCGGCACGCCTGGCTGCGTTGCTCTGGGTGCGACCCTGGCTATGGGAATCTTCGCGGCTTCTGCGGCCGCCCACGCGGCGGTGGACGGAGGTCCGGAACCCGAGCATCTTCGGGATGCGGCAACGTCCACCGCCAAGGGGCTCACATGTGGCTATGTCTACGTGTCAGGCTGCGCGTCGGCGGGCCTCAAAGCGGGATCTCGAGAGCGAGCCCGCGAGGTTCGGCAACGCCTGATTGACTTCCTCTCCCGGCTCTGAGACCTGACTGTTAGCAAGGAGTTGTAGATGAATAGCGTCCGCGTCCGTATGACGGGTTCCTCCCAAGTTGCTGGCCACCCCGTGGCCGAAGTGACGATCTTCGAGGGCGATGACAAAGTCCGGTTCGCAAAGTCTGAAGATCGGCCCGAACGACTGTGGTACTACGAGACCGGCGTTTGGCAGCCGATCCCTGGCCCGGGCAACTGGGCACCGCTGCGGTCTGGCCAGGAGCTGGTTTTGGGTGATCGCGAGGACGGGGTGAGATTGACCGTTCGTAGGTGTGGTCGCCGATGGCTGGCCCGTCGGTATGAGGTGTCCGGCCTTGGTGCCACGGTCTATCTACAGGCCGGCTTCGTTCGCTCGCAACTGGTCCGACCCGACGGGACGCTTATTGCCCGCGACCTGCCCACGCGGGTGTGCGCCGAACTCCCCAAGGGTGAGCGGGTCCTCATCGGCTGGCTGATTATCACGGGGGCTGCGAGGCAGCTGCGCATGCCGCTTCGGATCCTCTTCTCCTCGGTCCTCCTGAACTCCTAATTCAGCACCCCGAACCTTCCTTGAGGTTGCCCGAGGTTGCCGGGATCCGCGGACAACCTGGTTGATGGTGGTCTTGCCTCGCGAGCGCTTAGCGCACGAACCTGACCGCGATGTTCATGGGGACCGGCTGATTCGCACTGCATGGGGAAGGCCGGTCGAGACGGCTGGCCGCCAGCTTCGAAGGAGCCTCCATGCGTACTGCCCGAACTCTGATCGCGACTGCCGCGGTCGCGGCCATGATCCCTGCGGCAGCGTTCGCCGACGGTGAGTCGCCTACCTACCCGCAGGAGCTTGCGGATGCGTCGCTGGCCGCTGCGTCCGTGACTGGGTCCTCGCATGAGGTGTGCTTCTCGGTTGAGTGGATCGTGACTGCGGAGGGCGTCAGCCAGCCCACGCAGCCCGACTTCGCCTGTGCGACGAGCACGACCACAACGGAATCGGCCTCGTCATCCACGACGGGGAGGTTGCTGTCGGCCGTTGCTCAGCTGACGAAGCTGAGCCCGGGCCAGTGCGTGGTCACGGCGGATGGCCGGTTCACGACGAGCCGAGCGCTTGGTTCTGACGAGACCACCCACCGCAACGGCGTGATCTGGAAGTCGTCGTGCGCGCCGCTCGACACCGACCCGACTGACGATGAGGCACCCGCCTGTGTCGAACAGTCCGCGGAGGCCGATGCCCTCGTCATCGATCAGGGCCTGTGGGGTTCAGGAGCACCCAGGGTTGGCACCGGAAACGGTCACGATGCTGAGTGCGGCGACCTGAGCATGCGTGCCCAGCTGTCGACGCCGCTGGTCGTGCCCATCCTCGGCTACAACAACGTCCACGGCACCGGGTCGCCGCTCGAGTTCGCGAGCACCTTCCATCTCAGTGCTGACGGCGTCGGATCGCACACGTTGTGTGTCACGGCGATGGGCCGGCAGGACGTAGAGCTGGTTGGCGACTCGATTTGCTGACGAGTCCGGGCGGCTGCGTCACTGGAGTCGTGCCCGCTCGTTACCTCGATGAACCTGGAGTGCTGATGCGCACCCGCACCTTCATGGCCGTTGCCGCCTTGGCTTCGGTCTCGGCCTTGGCGGCCGCGCCTGCGGTGCCGGCAGACGAGCCGCTCGTCGGCCGTGTTGAGGTGTCGACGGATCATCACGAGGTGCCCGACGGCATCCTCACTGCGGACGTCACAATCACGGGCGACACCGCTGTTCCCGGCGCGTGTCCGTACGGTGATGGTGTGCGCATTGGGTGCACGGACGACGGTGCGAGCGGTGACGTGGCCGCGGCCATGCTCGGGTTCTCAATGGCACATCGACATGGACTGGCGACGCTGGACGGCACGGTGCGCGACGTCATTCAGGTCGAGCCGTCCGATGCGGGCGATCTGACCGTTACGTTCGAGGTCCCGGACGAGTTCGACTCAACGATCACTGCGGCACCCGGCGCGAACGTCGTGACGGATCGGTCTGCGGTCTGGCGCCTCTGGGCATCCGCAGGTCAGGTGGTGTCGTTCGACATCCTCATCGCAGGCCCAGGGGCTGACGTGTCCGAGCTCGGCGCGGTCACCGTGGAGCTCGAGCGCGACGGCGCACCGATCGTGGCATCCTCGTTCGGGGAGGTCGTCTCTCCCGAAGGGTCTGTCACCACGCGGGTCCAAGCGACTGCTGACCGCGACGTGCTGGGCACCGCTCCGACGTTCGGTCCAATCGAGCGCAACGTCGAGATGGGCATCCGGGATCACGCGTTCGGCCTCGTGTCCTCCTCAGAGGTCGCGTCCAACGGGATCTACTCCGGCGTTGCGCAGGGCTACGTCGAAGGCGCGTTCACGGACTCGGCTCAAGAACGTGACCTCTATCGCCCCTACAACGTCAACTCCGGGATCACCTATGGGACGTTTGCCGATACCTCGCGTCTGAAGCTCCGCTACGAGCCGTTCGCGACCTACTGGGGGACTTCGGAGCAGCTACCGTTCGATCACCACGAGGTCGTGACCTCCGCGGCGATGCGCTTCATGGTCAACCGCCCCGACTACGACGACTTCCTTGACGAGGGGCCGCAGTCGGTTGCGAGCAGCGGCGGCCAGATCGTCACCAGGCAAGTCGGGTCCACGATCTGGACGACAGGGCTCACCTCCCAGTCGCTCGCTGCGCAGCAGAACGACCCGACCGAGCGACCAAGCAGGGCTGGTGAAGCGGTTGCGCTCATGGGGATCGTGTATGACGCGACCGCCGTCGGCGGCGACATCGACAACCGAGACGGAAGTCTGGGCCAGGTCGGCGATCCGGTCGTACTCGCGGCCCCCAACGGATGGATCTTCGATGACGCCATCGCCGACTGGGGCCAGCGAGTTCAGTTCCCGGGTGAGCTCGCCGCTGACGGCAGGACCGTGACCTTCACCCCGACAATCACCGACGGGACGGTGTTCCCCATGGAGTGGGACGGGGCCCCGTACGTCAGCACGATCGCCTTCATCCTGCGGCTTCGCACCGATGAGCTCTCGATGCTGGGTGTTCCCACACCTGCGCCGCACCCCGAACTGAGCACGATGCACACCGGTCACCGACTCACCCTGCTGAGGCACGACGGCTGATCTGGTCAGCGGGGTTCGTCGTCGAGGTTGTCACCCGGTGGGGCGTATGCCGACGCCGGGCCGCACACTGCTCTCGACACGCCGTGATTCGGACGTGGAGCGAGTCTTCGCTCACCGTTGTCGGCTGACGGCGGCTGCTGTCCGCTCGCTCCGCGAGTCGCACCAGCGCGGCCCGGACACACGCGAGTCCAACCGCTCAGAGCCGACCCAGTTCCGGGTCCGCGTGTGGAACCGTGACGGACGGGGGCGGACTTCGACCTCGATGTCGCCTACCCGGACCGTGCGCTGGTCAAGGTGGAGCTGCGGTCGCCGGATGGCACCCTGCTGGAGACCGCGTTGGGCACGGATGGTGCGGTCACGGGGGACTGGGCGGTTCCGGCCGCGGGTGACTACACGCTCACGCTGACCAACCTCGACCCGGCGTTGGACGTCCCGGGCTACGGCGTGTCGTGGGAGGCCCCGGTGGTCCGCTCGCCGATCGTCAAGCTCCGGCTGCGCGACGACACCGGGAGCCAGGTCGCCGTCGTCCAGGGCGAGGCGTACACGCCTGACGAAGAAGGCCCCCGCTGGCCCTGTCGGCCGCGGTGACCGCAGGTGACCACGTCCTGGAGGTCACGCGTGTCCGTCGGTCGGGGACCGCAGAGCTCAAGGTCAGCTACCCCAGACCCTCCCATCATCGTGGAGCACAGCATCGGCCGTGGCCGGACGATCCCGCGGCTTCGAGCCCAAGCGAGGTGAGGGCGAGCGACGGTCCACACGGCAACCTGACGTGGCCTTCCTATGAGAGCCGATGGGTGCGGTCAGCGCTCAGGTCGTGATGGGTGTGCTTGGAAGCGCGTGGCTTGTTGCCCTCGGTTGGGGACCGAAGGGATCCCCATGCAGGGCACAGCCGAACAGCACGTTGCGATCGACCTTGATGACATGACGCGACGCGTCCGTGCGGCGGTGGCTGCCGCTGGTGCGACCGTCGATGAGATCGATGAGTCGACGCAGCACGCCGTCGTGGAGACGTGGTCTCGTGACGGGGCGATCCGCGACCGCACGAAGCTCGTCTCGTACGCGGTGACGGTCGCGTATCGCGATCTGTTCGCTCGCCGTCGGGCGGCTGCGAGGATGCTGCCGATGGGATCCGTCGCGGTTGACCGACCAGCCGTCGGTGACCGGCCGGAACAGGTCATGGAGCAGCTCGAGCTGCGTCAGGCGCTCACCGAGACGCTCGCGCAGCTCTCGGAGCGGGACCGCTACCTCGCGGTCGCGAGCATCGAGGGCGTCGATGTCGGGACGATCGCAGCAGTCACCGGGCTCGCGTGTCAGAGCGTGCCGCCATCCACGCACCGCGCCCGTCGGCGGTGGGCGGCTGCGCTCGCCATGCGGGGGATCGACGGACGGCTTGCCGCGGCGTGACGTCGACCGTCACGCCGGGGCATCGCCGGT
Source organism: uncultured Nocardioides sp. (assembly GCA_965364795.1). Taxonomy (GTDB): domain Bacteria; phylum Actinomycetota; class Actinomycetes; order Propionibacteriales; family Nocardioidaceae; genus Nocardioides. Next base: position 1,378 of record CBDTZB010000115.1, on the reverse strand, counting down.
GGGGTCGAGCACGATCGGTTCGGGCTGGACCGGTGACCCGCCAGGAACGTGGTGTGATGGCCAGAGCCGCACCGCGACGTCATCGTCGTTGCCGATGCGAACGTCCGGCTCCTCCTCTGCATCCTCGTCGAAGGCGTCGTCGTACGTCGTGATCTTCTGGTCGACTCCAGGGATGCGGGCAAGCTCGGCCCGGGCCGTCGGTGTGTTCGTGTCATCGCGACCGCCGTCGTTCCGTTCGGGCGTGTCGCGCGGCGCGCTGCCGTGCGCAGCGGTATCCAGGGGGCGCAGGTTCAGGTCGTCCTCGTCGCCAATGCTCGACCCGCCTGGCGCCTGCTGGACGACCGGCTCTCGCTCGGTGAGCGACACGCTGGTCAGCGCGGGTACGACCGACGGGGCGGCTCCCAGACCAATCGCGACGATGACGACGGCAGCTGCCTCCGGCGACACCTCGAAGAACTGGCGCCAGCGCCGAAGGCCACCCAGCAGTGACGGTGGGATCAGCACCTTGACGCGATCGTGTGCGGCGCGGATCGCAGCACGGCTTCGCTGCATCCCCGTGTAGACGGCCTTGGCCGACCAACCGAGCTCGTCGGCGACTTCTTGTGACGAGCGTTCCTCGATCACGCGCAGCCGCAGGATCTCAGCGTTCCGGCCACCCAGAGCGCCGAAGGCCAGCCACGCGCGCCGATGCTCGTCGGCCCGGAGCACGACCTCGTCGACTCCCGCAGCCGCCGGCAGGGCAGCAGCGACGTCGCCACGGGCGTGCTCGCGGCGGGCCGCCTTCGTCGTCCGGTAGACGGTCCGGCGCGTGATCTGCTTCAGCCAGGGCCAGAAGCTGTGGACGTCGCGCAGGCTGTCCAGGTCTCCGAACGCTAGGGCCCACACCTCTTGGACGACATCGTCATGCTCCGCGGCGCCGTCGAGGGCCCGCACCAGGTCACGGAGTCGCGGCTCGTATCGGCGGATCAGCTCTGCGCTCGCTGCGGCATCGCGCCCGGCTGCGAGGGTGACGAGTGAGCTGTCAGGCAGCTCTGTGACGGTTTGCACGGCCGGGCGCCTTCTCGGGGACGCCGCTTAGAACGAGTTGGGGGGGGCAAGTCACGGCCGGCCGGTCGCGGCGCGCGCTGTTCGCACGCTACGGCTTCGGGATGCTTGGACCGGCGCCGGGCCCGCCCCGTTGTGTGCACGCCCAGATGAAGAAGCCACATGCTCAAGCGCATCACGATCACGTTCGCCGTCACGCTCCAGCTCATCATCGCTGCGACGCCTGCCATCGCGACCGACTCCACGTTCCATCCGCCCGTCGCCTGTGCAGGTGCTGGAGTCGTTGGCGGCGGCGTGTGCGTCGAGCGTGTCGGCCGCTGCGGGGTGGCGCAGG
>CBDTZB010000114.1:0-7189 GCA_965364795.1 uncultured Nocardioides sp. | reverse complement strand
TTGAGGGAGTCGACGTAGTCGCCAGCCTGATCGATCAGTGTCTTCTTCTTGCCGAAGCCCATGCCGAGCCCCTTCCTATCGAGTTCAACTCTTGGATGATCGGTCTGTGCGCGCGTGTGTGTGGTGCTTACGCCATCTCATCCCACCATGTCGTGGTGTGCGGACCAACCCCGACCCGCGCGGCTTGAAGGCCGTGGGAGGATCAGGAGGTAACACGGAGGGTGATTTCACCCTGCCGGTACCCACGGCATCGAGCGCTACTCATGTGCTGATCCCATGACGGAAGGCAACTATGGCCGACAAGGCAATCCTGAAGACCAACAAGGGTGACATCACCCTGAACCTCTTCCCCAACCACGCACCCGAGACGGTGGAGAACTTCGCCGGCCTCGCCAAGGGCGAGAAGTCCTACGACGCCGGCAACGGTAAGACGGGCCCCTTCTACGACGGGCTGGCCTTCCACCGCGTTATCGAGGGCTTCATGCTGCAGGGCGGCTGCCCGCTGGGCACCGGCACCGGTGGCCCCGGCTACACGTTCAAGGACGAGATTCACCCCGAGCTCGTCTTCGACAAGCCCTACCTGCTCGCCATGGCCAACGCCGGCCCGGGCACCAACGGCTCGCAGTTCTTCATCACCGTGTCAGCCACCCCGTGGCTGAACACCAAGCACACCATCTTCGGTGAGGTTGCCGACCAGGCCGGGCGCGACGTGGTCGACGCCATCGGCAAGGTCGCCACCGGTGCGGGCGACAAGCCCGTCGACGCCGTCGTCATCGAGAGCGTCGAGATCTCCTGAACGAGAACTCTGCTCCACAGACTCCCGAGACGGGGGCGCCGGTCTGCTACCGGCACCCCGCTCGGGAGTCGCACATCCGGTGCCAGCGTTGCGACCGGAGAATCTGTCCCGACTGCATGCGCGACGCGTCGGTCGGCTTCCAATGCCCGGACTGCATAGCCGAGGGCGCCAAGTCGACCCGCAGCGGTCGCACGGCGTACGGCGGTCTGCGCCCCACGAACGCCTCGATCACCTCGATAGGTCTGATCGGCGTGAACGCCATCATCTGGGTCTTCATCCTGGTGACTGGAGGCAACCGCAGTCGCCTGGTCGACCTGCTGGCACTGCGGCCCAACGGGGCCTGTGTCTTTCCCGGACGCAACGGCGTGGTCTTCGAGCAGTCCCAGTCCTCCTGCTCGGTAGACGGCGGGACCTGGTTGCCCGGTGTGGTGGACGGCGCCTACTGGCAGCTGATCACCAACGCCTTCGTCCACATCGACCTGACCCACATCGGCTTCAACATGCTGATGCTCTACTTCTTCGGGCCGCAACTCGAGGCTCTGCTGGGCCGCGCCCGCTTCCTCGCGCTCTACGTGCTCTCGGCGTTGTCCGCCTCGGCCCTGGTCTACTGGGCCTCCGGCGAATACACCGCCACACTAGGTGCGTCCGGAGCGGTCTTCGGGCTACTCGGTGCTCTGTTGGTGGTGGCCTACAAGGTGGGCGGCAACGTGCAGTCGCTGGTCATGCTGCTTGCCCTCAACGCCGTGTTCACCTTCGTGATCCCCAACATCTCCTGGCAAGGCCACCTCGGCGGCTTCCTGGGAGGCGCCGCCGTGGCAGCGCTGTTGATCTACGCGCCCAAGCCGCCCAAGCGCACACAGTTCCAGGTGGCAGGGCTGGTGGGCGTCGCCCTGGTGCTGGTGCTGGTGGTGCTGGCGCGGTCGTTAACGTTGTAGGACGTCGGGCTTGATGATCTCGACAAGCTCGATCAGCGAAGCCGGGTCTGATCAGCGGGGTGAATTACACCGGTGGAAGTTCATCCCCAGCTGGGGATGAACCTGTGGATAACTTTCTCCACAGGGTGGAGACGGCTCACTCCCACCGGGTGGCGTAGGTGAAGCCGACGCCCATGAAGCCGATCCCGACGAACAGGTTCTTCTGGCCCAGGTCGTTGAAGACCGGGACCACGGACAGGTCCTGGCTGAAGACGTAAAACGTGCAGATCCAGGCCAGACCGACCAGGAAGCAGCCCAGCATGCCGACCACCACGCCCTGCCCACGGCCCAGAGGAGTCGAGGGGTGCGCGGCGACGATCAAGCCGACGAACAGCAGACCGAACCCGATCAGGTAGTTCCAGTCGGCCAGGTCGGCCATGAACGCAGGCTTGCCAGGGTCAGCGGTGAAGTCTGCGGGCCGCACGCCGATGTAGTAGTACGCCATCCAGGCGATCCCGAGGATCATCAAGGTGAGCGCGACGACGAAGCGCGGACTCATCTTCGCCCCGGTGATGCGATCGGGGTCCTTGAAGTCGTGCTTGTCCTTGGACCGGCTGAACTTGTTGAGCTTTGCCACGGGTACTCCTCGAGGGGGTCGGGGTTGAGCCCGTGTCTCCCACGGTGCTGCAGCCGTTGGGCCGCCTAGGTCTCGGGGGCTACCTTAGTCGGCATGAGCGAAGCACGTGTGGAGGACCCGGCCGGGCGTCCCCATCCGCACCGGGCCAGGGCGAACAAGCCCTGGCGCTTCGGCACCCCCGTGGTGATCTTGCTCTGTGGGGCGCTGTTCGTGATCAGTGCCCAGAACAGCGACGGCACCGACCTGCGTCCGGGCCGCTACACCGACCTGGCCAGCCTGGTTCAGGCCGAGACCAACGACTACGACGCCCTGAGGGCACGAGTCAACGAACTCAACCAGGACATCGCCGAACTCTCCGAGTCCGTGGCCGACCGCGGCGTACGTCAGGCCCGCGCTAAGGCCGAGAGTTTTCGTGACCCCGCCGGCCTGGTGCCGCGCACCGGTCCCGGCGTACGGGTGACCATGTCGGATGCCCCTGAGGACGTGCAGGCCTCCAGTGATCAGCCGCCCAACCTGTTGGTCGTGCACCAACAGGACCTCCAGTCAGTGGTCAACGCCATGTGGGCCGGGGGTGCCACGGCGATCACCATCCAGGGAGAGCGCGTGATCTCCACGACCGGCATCAACTGTGAGGGCAACGCGGTGCTCCTCCAGGGTCGGACCTACCCCCAGCCCTACGTGATCGAGGCGATCGGTGACCCCGGGGCGCTCGCGGGATCACTGGAGGAGGACCCGGACGTGTCCGGCTACCGCCAGGACGCCGCGGACCCGGATATCGCTATCGGTTGGGACTTCGCGGTCTCCGAACGCCTCGAGGCGTCGGCGTACGACGGCCTGCTCGACCTGAGCTACGCCGAACCCCTCGGCTGAACTTCTAGCCTCGAAACCGCCCGACCCCCACAGGGTCAGTCGCCGCGCCCGCCGAGGACGGCTGGGGTTTCGGGCGTCGGGTCGGGCGTCGGCTCAGGCGTCGGCTCGGGCGTCGGCTCGGGTTCAGGTTCAGGTTCCGGCTCCGGCTCCGGCTCGACGTAGGTCGAGACCAGCAGCGTGATCGTGGAGTTCTGTGGCGGAGTCTCCCCGGCGGTCGGGCTCTGACGCACCACGGTCCCCTTGGGCTCGGTGGTGTTGTTGGTGCCCACGATGGAGACCTTGAAGCCGGCGTCCTGGATCTTGCGCTGGGCCTCTTCCTGCTGGAGGCCCACCACGCTGGGGACCTCTTCGGGCCCGTCGGAGAAGAAGATCGTGACGAGGGTGCCCTCAGCGACCATCTGTCCGGCCGAGGGGTCGGTGCGGATGACCTGGCCGCGGGGAGCATCGGACTCCTCCTCCTCCCGTTTGACCCGCAACGTCGCGTTGCGCAGGACATCGGCGGCATCGGCGCGGTCCTGACCGACGACCGGGGGTACGGCGACCTGGGGCTTGCCCTCGGAGACGACGTAGTCCACAGCGGTGCCGGGGGCGACGTACTGGTCCTGGTTGGGGGTCTGGTCAAGGATCTCGCCGGCGGGAACCTCACCATCGGGGCGGCTGTCCCGGTTGCCGACCGCGAGGCCGGCGTCGCCGATGGCGTTGCGGGCTTCATCCTCGGTCATCCCGATCAACGTGGGGACCTGCACCTCGTCGGGAGCCGACTCGAAGAGTCCGGAGGTGAAGAGGAAGTAGCCGGACACCACGAGGGCGGCGACGAGGGCGGCGACCACGAAGTACAGAACGCCGCGTCCCGCGGGACGCTCCTCTTCGGCCGGAGGCATCCCGGCGGGCAGGAACGTCTCGCCGGTCATGGGCGCGGCGGGGATCGGGACGCCAACCATCGTGGGGGGCGAGTCGTGGGTCTCGGCGGGCACGGGGGCCGCGGCCACGGGGTGGCCCTTGAGGTAGCGCTCGATGTCGGCGCGCATGTCGGCGGCCGACTGGTAGCGGTCCTCGACGCGTTTGGCCAGGGACTTGAGCACGATCGCGTCGATCTCGGGGGTCAACTCGGTGTCGTGGTCCGAGGGAGGCGTGACCGGTTCACGGACGTGTTGGTAGGCCACCGCGACCGGGCTGTCGCCGATGAACGGCGGTCGACCGGTGAGGAGTTCGTAGAGGAGGCAGCCGGCTGAGTAGACGTCTGAGCGGGAGTCCACGGTTTCGCCGCGCGCCTGCTCGGGGGAGAGGTACTGCGCGGTACCGACCACCGCGGCGGTCTGCGTCATCGTGGAGGCGGAGTCGCTCATCGCCCGGGCGATGCCGAAGTCCATGACTTTCACATCACCCGACGGCGTCAACATCACGTTGCCGGGCTTGATGTCGCGGTGGATGATGCCCGCGCGGTGGCTGTAGTCAAGGGCCGCGAGGACGCCTGAGCTGATCTCGAGGGCGCGCTCAGGGAGGATCTTGCGGCCTTCACGCAGGATGTCGCGCAGGGTTCGGCCGGCGACGTACTCCATCACGATGTAGGGCTGAGCGATCGGTTGACCGTCGTCGCCGACGGCGTTGGTCGGCTCCTCACCGGTGTCGTAGACCGCGACGATGGAGGGGTGATTCAACGACGCCGAGGACTGGGCCTCGCGGCGGAACCGGGCCTGGAAGGTCGCGTCGCTGGCCAGATCGGTGCGCAGACGCTTGACGGCCACGATCCGTCCCAGACGGGTGTCGGTGCCCTGACGGACCTCGGCCATGCCGCCGCGGCCGAGCACTTCTCCCAGCTCGTAGCGTCCGCCGACGGTAGTCGGCTGGTGCTCACTCATGGATTTCCTTCAGCGGTGGGGATCGGGGGGGTGGGTTCGCCGGTCGGTTCCTCGGTGGGTTCTTCCGTCGGTTCTTCGGTCGGTTCCTCGGTGGGCTCCGGCTGCTCGCCCCAGTAACTGACGGTCACGGTGGAACCCTTCTGCACCTCGCCGGTGGGGTTCACATCGGTCACCAGGCCGGGAGTCTCGTCGCCGGGGTTGTCCACTTGGTTCCTCGTGACCTGCAGGCCCTGGTCCTCGAGGGCGGCGGCGACCTCGTCGATGGGTCGACCGATGTAATCACCGGCGGTGACCGACACGGTGTCCGGGGCCGCCTCGGTCGTGGGTTCGGTCGCGGAGGGTTCCTCCGTGGGCTGCGTGGCACTGGACGCGGGTGTCCTGGGGCTCTCGGTGGGCTCATCCTCGCCAGCGGAGAGGGCGATGATGCCGATCACGACGAGGGCGATCACCAGCAGGACGATCGCGATAGGTAGCCACACGTTGTTGCGGTCGTTGGCCACCGGCAGCGGCGCCGGTGCGACCACCGGCGGTGCAACGGGGGTGGACAGGGTCGGCGACATGACCTGGGTGGCGTCAGCTGCGGGCGCCGCGGCGACGGGAACCTGCATCACGGCGGTCGAGGGGTCGCGCAGGGCGGCTGCGAACGCGGCACCGTCGGCGTAGCGATCGGCGGGCTCCTTCGACAGAGCGCGCTTCACCACCGCAGCCAGATCCGAGGGCACGCTGGCAGGAAGGTCGGGGACAGGCTGCTGCAGGTGGGCCAAGGCCGTGCCCACCGGGGTGTCGGCATCGAAGGGGCGATACCCCGCCAGGCATTCGAAGGCCACACAACCGAGGGAGTACACGTCGGACGCGGGGGTGGCGGTCTCGCCCCGGGCCTGCTCGGGGGAGAGGTACTGCGGGGTGCCCATGACCGCGCCGGTCTGGGTGATCCCGACGCCATCGGCGGCACGGGCGATCCCGAAGTCGGTGATCTTGATGACGCCATCGGGCGTCACCATCAAGTTGGCCGGCTTCACGTCGCGGTGCACGATGCCCGCACGGTGGGCGGCCCCGAGCGCGTCACCGGCCTGCCCCATCAGATCGCTGACCGCGGCGGGGTCGAGTTCGCGACCGTCGCGCTGACCCTGGGCGAGCAGGGCGGAGAGCGGCTGTCCGTCCACCATCTCCATAACCAGGTAGGGCCGCGGGGTGTAGGAGCCGTCCTGGGGCGGTCCTTCCCCGAAGTCATAGATGCTGGCCACGTTGGGGTGGTGCAACGCGGCGGCGTGACGAGCCTCGGTTTCGAAGCGGGTGCGGAAACGGGGGTCGTCGGCGTACTCGGCCTTGAGGACCTTCACCGCCACCTGACGTCCCAGCACGGTGTCGGTCGCCCGCCACACGACGCCCATACCGCCGGTGGCGATGCGGGATTCGAGTCGGTAGCGGCCCGCGGCGTCGAGCACCGTCGGGGAGTTGTCGGGTCCTGAATCACTCATCGGATCACGGCCTCCATCACGGCTTTGGCGATCGGACCGCCCAGGGCCCCACCGGCGATCTGGTCGCGGGAGAGGTTGGGCGCTGACTCGATCATGACGGCCACCGCGACCTCGGGGTCCTCGGCAGGGGCGAAAGAGACGAACCAGGCGTACGGCGGACCGTCGCCTCCGCTTTGGGCGGTTCCGGTCTTGCCGGCCACCGAGACGCCGGGGATCTGGGCGGCTGCGGCGGTGCCCTGCTCCACGGTCGCCACCAGGAGCTTGGTCAGGTCACTGGCCGTTGAGGAGGAGATTGCCGGCCGAAAGTCCTCGTCAGGGGTCTTGTCGAGGGGTTCGAAGGAGGCCGACTGCACTTCATCGACGATGTAGGGGCGTTTGACGACGCCTTCGTTGGCGATGCCGGCCGCAACCATGGCCATCTGGAGTGGGGTCGCCCGGACCTCGAACTGACCGATGCCCGTCTGCCCGGCCTGCGGGGCGTTCGCGTCTTCGGGGAAGACCGACTTCGCCTGGGGACCGAGGTCCTCGAGGTAGTCGGCGTTGAAGCCGAACGCTTCGGCTTGGGCCAGCATCTTCTCCGACCCCAGGTCGACCGCGAGTCGGGCGAAGGTGGTGTTGCAGGAGTTCTCCATGGC
>CBDTZB010000113.1:0-7206 GCA_965364795.1 uncultured Nocardioides sp. | reverse complement strand
GTGCTGTGGGGCGATTCGCACATGTGGATGATGATCCCCGCCATCAAGAAGGCGGCCAGGGGCAAGCCGGTCAATCTGGTCACCTTCATCATGGGTGCCTGCCCTCCGGGCAACCCGGCGCTCACCGCGCGCACGCGACGCAACGCTTCACCGTGCGACCTCACCAACGACCGGGCGATGCGTTTCGTGCGCACCTTGCAGAAGCGGGACCGGCCGGTCAGCGTGATCCTCGGTTCGTTCTGGGGGCTCTACCTCCAGGCGTTGAAGCAGATCAACCGTGGCGAGCAGCCCACTACGATCAACGCCGGAAGTGCTGAGTTCTTCAAGCGCAGCACCCCCGCCCTGTTCAAGTGGTTGGGGAAGAAGGGCGTGCACGTGGACGTGGACGCCCAGGGTCCTGCTGTTCCAGCGAACGAGCCCACCTGCGACCGCGGAACCTTCCCGTGGAGCTGTTCGGTGATGGCGTCTCGGGCCTACTTCTCCGAGCGTCGCACGGATCGGTTCCTGGCGACGAACATGGCGAAGTTGGGGGGCAAGGTCCGCTACATCGACGTGCGCCCGGCCTTCTGCAACGCCAGGTCGTGTCGTGCCCTGAGCCACGGGATCTACAGCTGGTGGGACAAGTTGCACATCAGCGCCACCAAGTCCGCGACGTTGCAGAGGTTTTTCCTCCCCACCGTGCAGGACCAGGCCCGTCGTTATCAGCGGTCTCAGGGGCGCGGTGGCATCGGGCCGAACTGCCGGATCCCGGTGATCCGCAAGCCCTGCGTCCCCGCCCGCTGAGCGAGCGCTAGCCCCTATGTGAGCCACGCGACAGCGTGGCTGCTTGCCAACGGCGTCTTTGTGTCTTTAAAGTCTACCAAGTTACTGGATTTAACCCACTTGATAGACCAACTCGACTCTTCCCCTTTTCTCTTCCTCAAAGGAACAACTGATGCGCAAACTTCTCGTCCTCGGCTTCGTGGGCCTGCTGGCTCAACTCATCGATGGCTCGCTCGGCATGGCGTACGGCGTCACCTCGACAACCCTGCTGCTGACGGTCGGTGTCGCACCGGCCGCGGCCTCCGCCGCCGTGCACTTCTCCGAGATCGGGACCTCCTTAGTCTCCGGTATCTCGCACTCCAAACTCGGCAACGTCGACTGGCGCACGGTCTCCATCCTGGCCGTCCCCGGCTTCGTGGGGGCGTTCGTCGGCGCGACCTTCCTCGCCAACCTCGACGGGGCGGTCGCCAAGCCCTACGTCGCCGGCCTGCTCCTCGTCCTCGGCGTCTACGTCGTCTACCGCTTCTTGGTGCTCGGTGGTCGTCGCCCGCAGTTCAAGAGCCGCCCCTCGGTCCGGATGCTCGCTCCGATGGGCTTGTTCGGCGGCGCCCTCGATGCGATCGGCGGCGGGGGCTGGGGACCGGTCGGCACGACCACCCTGCTGTCCTCGGGGCGTCTGGAGCCGCGCAAGGTCGTCGGCTCGATCGACACCTCTGAGTTTGTTGTCGCCGTCGGCGGCTCCCTGGGCTTCATCCTCGCCATGTCGGCCAGTGACATCCCCTGGAACTACGCCGGCGCCCTGCTGGTCGGCGGCGTTATCGCCGCCCCCATCGCGGCCTACCTCGTGAAGATTCTGGCCGCTCGGGTGCTCGGTGTGGCCGCGGGTGGTCTGATCATCGTCACCAACTCGAAGACCATCGCCGAAGCGCTGGGTGCCTCTGGCGCCCAGGTCGGCATGATCGCCGGCGGCCTCGCCGTCCTGTGGATCTACGGCATCTTCTGGGCCGTCCGCCAGGAGCGGCTCTCTCGTGCCCTGCTGGACCAGGAGTTGGAGTCGATGGCGCTCGTCTCCTGAGGAGTCAGTAGCCGCGAACGTTCGACCCGGCGCTGACGACCACCCGGTTGGTCAGCGGCGCCAAAGAAGACCCGGTGGGCGCCGGCACGGTGTAGTCGGCCGCGCTGGCGCCCACCGTGAAGTGCATGGCGATATCGGCCGCGGTGACCAAGTAGCCGTCGGGGGCGGGGGTGAAGGTGCCCTCGGGGTAGGTGCCCACCCGGGACCCCGCAGCGTCGTAGACGCTGGCGTTGCGCAGGTCGGCGGCGTACGGGGTGTCGTTCACCTCGAACGACACGATCTCCATCGCGGAGCGACTGCTGCCCGTCAAAGTGGCCTTCTCGCCGGTGGCGTCGTAGAGCACGGTGGCGGAGTCGGCGTCGAAAGCGACCGCGACGAGGTCGGGTCCGAACTGCTGGACCTGAGGAGTGGCTCCGTTCCCGTCGGTCTTCCACAACAGATCGCCGGAGTCGGCGTCGAAGGCGACAACCTGACCGGGTCCGCCAAGCACGACCATCTCGTTGGTGGCCGCCATGGCTAGCGGGTCGCCGCCGCCCACCCGGAAGGCGGTTTTCTGGGACCAGCGCTGCTCCCCGGTGGATACGTCCTGAGCCACCACGCGGGGGCCGGTCCGGATGAAGACGACCTCGGCGGCCTCGCCTGCTTGAGGAAGGGCCGCCTGGTTGTTGGCCTCGACCCGCCAGGCCAGTCCGCCGTCGTGGTCGACCAGGCCGAAGGGGCCGTCGCCGGCGCGGACGATGGTGCCGCCTGGGACCACTGCGACGTACGAGAGCCCGCCGAGAAGCCACCGTGGTTCGCCGGAGGTCGCGTCGTAGGCCCCGACTCCTTCGCCCGAGACACTCTCGACCAGGACGTACTCACCGTTCTCGGATGCAGCCACGACGTTGGCGTCGGCCGCGAGGGAGGTGATCCAGGCGTTGCTGCCGTCGGCGTCGATCCGGGTCAGCCGGTCGTTGGTGGAGATCACCACGGCGTCCCGGAGAGCGACCTGGCTGCCCACCGAACCGTTGACGGTCGTGGACCAGGCCTCGGCCCGGGCGCTGGCATTGCCGACGGTGCTCGAGCCGGGACCCTGACCGGCAGGGTCATCGCCGCCGGTGAGGGCGACACCCACACCGATCGCCATCGCCACGGCCAGGGCTGCGATGCCGCCTGCCAGGAGTAGCTTGGAGGAATCGATGTGCTTGTTGCTCAGGGTGCCGGCCGCGGTCGCGGCCGGGCTCGGGAAGTTGCAGCCGGGGCAGTTGGTTTCCGCGCAGTCATAGCGTCGGCCGCAGAAGTTGCACCGAATCGTGTCGTTCTCGTTCATGCCCACCCCGTGTCGTCGTTCGCTCAGTGTTCCATCCCCGCGCACAACGCGTGGCGAGATCTCGCTATGACGCGTCTGTCGTTGGCGGTGATTCGGCGCTCAGGGGCGCCGGTGGGCTGGTTGACTGAGGCCATGAGCACCTTCACGGCCGCAGAGATCACCGATGCGTACGCCGAGATGCACCGTAGCGTCGCAGGCTACGCGCAGAGTGGGAACTGGGATGACTTCGCACGACACTTCACCGCCGACGCGGAGTACGTCGAACACGCCTTCGGCACCTTCCGAGGCCACGAGGAGATCCGGGCCTGGTCGGTCAAGACGATGACCAGTTTCCCCGGGCGAGTGATGACCGGCTTCCCGATCGCTTGGCAGGTTGTCGACGAACCGACGGCGCGGCTGATCTGCGAGGTGCGCAACCTGATGCCCGACCCCGGTGACGGGTCGGTCCACGAGGAATCGAACCTGACGATCATGACCTATGCAGGTGATGGGCTCTTCTCTCGTGAGGAAGACATCTACAACCCGATGCGGTTCGCCTCGATGTCGGTCCGCTGGGCCCGGGTCGCTCAGCAGCATGGACGGCTGGATGCGGACGGAGAGAAGTACCTCGCTACGTACGGTGGTTTGGTGGGTCCTGAGAAGGTCGACTCATGACGATTGAGTCAAGGAAGGTGGGGTCATGAAAACGGGGGCTGGGCTGGCCAAACGCATTGTTCTCGAAGGCCTCGGTTGGCTGCTGCTGGTCGCCGGAGTTGTCCTGATCTTCGCCCCTGGCCCAGGTCTGCTGGCCCTGTTCGCGGGAATGGTGCTGCTCTCCCGTCAGTACGACTGGGCCGACAAGCGTGTCGAGCCGGTGCGGCTGCGTGCCTTGAACGGAGCCGCCGAGAGTGTCGAGACCGTGCCACGGATCCTCGCCTCCTGCGTCGGAGTCCTGCTCCTCGCCGGGGCGGGTGTCTTGTGGATCGTCAGCCCCCCGGCGCCCGAGTGGTGGGTGTTGCGCGACAGTTGGTGGCTGCTCGGTGGGATGTGGACCGGCATCGTCCAGGTCGGTTCAGCAGTCTTCGCCGCCGGGATGCTCGTCTACTCCTACTGGAGGTTCAACGACAACCCCGAGGCGCGCGCGCTGTTGGCGAAGGAGATCGAGGCGGCCGACGAAAGTGCCGGCTACGACCACGACGAGGATGAGGACGACTCTGAAGCCGGCCTAGTTAGCTGATCGGCTGAACTGTCCCAGGTCGCCGAACTCATCGGGGCGGTCCGGGGTGACGGGGGCGTTCAACCCGGCGTAGATCGCGTAGGCGGCGAGAGCAGCGAACACCAGCATCGGGACGGCCTGAGGATTGCCTGCGCGGTAGTGGAAGACGAACGCCAACAGGCAGTAGGGCACCAGGATTAACAAACAGAACAGACCCAGCGGGGTGAAGAAGAGGCCAGCGAACAGGCCCACCGCCACCACCACGTCGAAGATCCCGAAGGGCGTGTAGTAGTCCTCGGGGAAGCCGGATTCGCGTAACGGCTTCACCACCACCGTCGCGCGAGAGAGTTTTCCGACTCCGTGGCCGAAAAGAATCATGGCCAACGCGGGGATGATCAACACGGCAGCCACGTGGGCAGTGTGGCACGCAGGTCTGCGCGTGGCTCACCGACGACCGTCGGTGCTCGCGTCTAGGGTCATCGTCGATGGCTCTCCACGTGCACCGGGCTTCCCGGACCGATCTCCTCGCCGATGCGTTCGGCGAGTTGCTGTCGACCCCGCTGCCGGACCCGTTCGCCGAGGAGATCGTGGTCGTCCCCGCCAAGGGCGTCGAGCGGTGGCTGACTCAGCGGCTCTCCCACCGGTTGGGGGTGAGTCAGCGAGAGGGCGAGCGAGGCGGTGATGGTGTCTGTGCCGGCATCCGTTTCCTCAACCCCCGCTCCCTGGTCTCGCTCCTAATCGACCGGGACCGCGACGACATGTGGGATCCCGAACGGTTGGTCTGGCCGCTGCTGGCCACCATCGATGAACACATCGAGGAGCCCTGGTGCTCCACGCTGGCCACTCACCTCGGTCATGGCCTCGAGGGCGAAGAGGCGCTGCTGCGCCGCAACCGTCGCTACTCCGTGGCCCGTCGTCTAGCCGGACTCTTCGCCTCCTACGCCACGCAACGCCCCGGTCTCATCGGCGACTGGCGGCAGGGCCGAGACACCGACGGTGCCGGGAACGAACTAGACGATGATCTGCTCTGGCAGTCCGAGCTCTGGCGCTGTCTGCTGGCCCACGTCGACGCCGAGGCACCCGACGTGCGACACCAACGGGTCGTGGCTGGCCTGCGTGCCGCCGACCCGGCAGTCCTCGGGAAGCTCGATCTCCCCGATCGCCTCTCCCTGTTCGGCCACACCCGGTTGACCGTGACCGAGGTCGAGTTGCTGGTGGCGTTGGCCGAGGTGCGCGAGGTCCACCTGTGGTTGCCCCAGCCATCACCCGCGCTCTGGGATCAACTCGCCGGGGTCGGGGGAGTGGTGCCGCGGGCGAACGACGACTCCTCCTCACGGGTCGCGCACCCGCTGCTGGCCTCGCTTGGTCGCGACACCCGGGAGCTGCGCCGGTTGCTGCCTCAAGCCGCGGTGCAGGCGGCTGCTGACCCTGCCCCGACCGAGGTGGGTCCCGCACCGACGACCCTGCTCGGTTGGCTCCAACACGACCTACGCACCAACACCCTGCCCGGTGACACCGAGCGGGCCACCCGCGTCATCGACCCCACGGATCGCAGCCTCCAGGTGCACGCCTGCCACGGCCCGGCCCGTCAGATCGACGTCCTACGCGAGGTGTTGGTGGGACTGCTCGAAGACCAGCCAGACCTGGAGCCGCGCGACGTCCTGATCATGTGCCCCGACGTGGAAACCTTCGCTCCGCTCATCTCGGCCGGCTTTGGTCTTGCTCAGGTCGTGGCCGACACCGAGGGTGGCGGCCACCCCGCCCACCGCCTGCGGGTGCTGTTGGCCGATCGGGCCCTGAGCAGCACCAACCCCCTCCTCGCTGTCGCCTCCGACCTGATCGAGTTGGCCGGGGGACGGGTGACCGCGTCCTCGGTGCTCGACCTCATCGCCAGCGAGCCGGTGCGTGCCCGCTTCCGTCTCTCCGACGACGACCTGGGTCGGATCACCGGGTGGGTGCGCGCCGCCGGGATCCGATGGGGCGTCGATGCCGAGCATCGGTCGGCCTTCCTGATGGATGGCTTCGCCCACAACACCTGGCGGGCCGGCCTGGATCGGATCCTGTTGGGGGTCGCGCTGAGTGGGGACCATCACCGGCGTCTGGGCCGCGGGCTGCCCCTGGACGACGTGGCAAGCGGAGACATTTCCTTAGTCGGGCGGCTGGCCGAACTCCTGGACCGACTGGCGTCCTGCCTGCGTGCCGCTGAGTCGGCGAGCACGGTCGGCGAGTGGATGCTTGCTCTGAGTCAGGGCACCCACTCCTTGACCGAGGTCAGTGGCGATGACGCGTGGCAGGTTCCCCAGTTCGATCGTGAGTTGGCGCGGGCGGCGGACGCGTCCGACGGCGACATCGAGCTGCGCCTGGCCGATGTGCGCGCCCTCCTGGGGGGCCGTCTCGAAGGCCGGCCGACGCGAGCCAACTTCCGCACCGGCACCCTCACCGTTGCCACCCTCGTGCCGATGCGCTCTGTTCCGCACCGTGTCATCTGCTTGGTCGGCATGGACGACGGTGTCTTCCCCCGAGTCTCGACTTCCGACGGAGACGACGTGTTGGCTCGCCGCCCACTAACGGGGGAGCGCGATCCTCGCAGCGAGGACCGACAACTTCTGCTGGACGCACTGCTGGCGGCGGGAGAGACCGTGGTGATCACCTACACCGGCGCCAACGAACAGTCCGGGGC
The DNA here is from genome assembly GCA_965364795.1 of uncultured Nocardioides sp. Classification (GTDB taxonomy): domain Bacteria; phylum Actinomycetota; class Actinomycetes; order Propionibacteriales; family Nocardioidaceae; genus Nocardioides. The sequence goes on along the minus strand of CBDTZB010000113.1, from coordinate 185 downwards.
CGCGCGGCCCCCGGCTGTCCCGTTGGGGGAGATTCTGGATGCAGCCGACCGCACCTCGGCCGCTCCTGTCCGCACGCAGGTCCTCATCCGTCATCCCCTGCAGCCCTACGACGCCCGCAACCTGACGGCCGGAGCGCTGGTCCCGCAGGTGCCGTTCAGCTTCGACCGGTCCGCGTTGGCGGGGG
>CBDTZB010000112.1:0-7243 GCA_965364795.1 uncultured Nocardioides sp. | reverse complement strand
GGTCGGCGCCAACAACGACGAGCAGAAGGCCGACTTCGGTGAAGTCATGATGACTCTGGGGATCGATGAGGACCTCGACTCCTTCGCTCGGCAGGTGTCTCGGGTCGAGCACGACTTGCTCTGGGCCCACCACCGCGGGCTGACGGTCCCCGACTACATCACCGGGGCCCTGCGTCAGGCTGTCGAACTGGCCGAGGCGCGGCGGTCAACCTTGCCGCAAACCGCTTAACCGACCTAGTTGCGGTTCAGCACCCGGCCAGCGATCCACGCGACGTCGTCCGCGGTTCGCTCCGGGGTGTCGGTCGGCTGCATGACGTGGCTGAGCACTAGCCGCACCACCGCATCGATGGCCGCTTCCAGACGGATCCCCTGCATCTGTACGTCGTAGGGAACGATCCGCTCGCCGATCACCTCTTTGGCCACGGTCAGCAGGGACGCGGAGTGAGTGGTGAGCAGGGGCAGGAGTTCGGTGTCGGCACCGTGCGTGGCCGACACGACCGCCTTGAGGAGCGCGTTGTCGTGGGCGTGCTCCAGGACGGTCCTGGCGGCGGCGCGGATGGCTTCCACGAGATCGTCGGCGTAGGCGTCGAAGGCGACCTGGACCAACCCCATGAACCGCTCCAGTTCGCGATGGATCATCGCTTCCGCCAGGCCGGTCTTCGTCCCGACCTCGTTGTAGACGGTCTGACGACTCACCCCGACCTCATCGGCCAGCTTGCCCATCGTGACCTTGGACCAGCCGATCCGTGCGGTGAGGTCGACCGCAGCGTCGACCACCCGGTCACGGGTGGAAGCGACGCTTGCCGTCCGCAGGGAGCTCACAGCGAGCAGCGTAGTCGGCCCCACCTCAGCGCCGACTCATCTCGGCCTACGCGTGCAGGGTGAGAGCGAGCACCGGGCAGGCCTGCACGGCGGCGTTGACGTGGCTGCGCTGCGACTCATCGGGATGCTCGTTCAGGACGGTCATCACCTCATCGTCGTCGAGTTCGAAGAAGTCGTCGGCCATCGCCTCACACATCCCCAAACCCTCGCACTTGTCGCGGTCGACCTCGATCCTCATCTGATCTGCGCCGAAGTGAGGGGGATGAAGTCCATCGACTCGCGCACACCGCAGTCGGGGCAGCACCAGTCGCGTGGGATGTCTGACCAGGCCGTGCCGGCGGCGAAGCCCTCGAGTTCGTTGCCGACCTCGACCTCGTAGGTGTAAGAGCAACCGGGGCAGCGGGCTGCCATGACTTCGTCCGGGGCGGTCGGCTGGTTGGTCTCAGCCTGGTCCACTGACGGGGTCCCTGAAGGGGCCTTGGAGGAGACCACCGAGGCCGAGACGCCGTACTTCGCGATGATCTTCGCGCGCTTGCGCGGCACGATGTTGGCCTTCGTCAGGTCGCCCTTGTAGTGCGCGGCAACGCGGGGATCCATCACCCGACGCCAGATCGGTGGGAAGAGCGCCAACACGATCATTCCGGCGTACCCGGTCGGCAGCACCGGGGACTCCTCGAAGTCACGCAGTGTCTGGTAGCGACGTGTGGGGTTGGCGTGGTGGTCGCTGTGGCGCTGGAGGTGGTAGAGCAACACGTTGGTGGCCACGTTGTTGGAGTTCCACGAATGCGAGGGGTCTACGCGCTCGTAGCGCTCCTTGCCCGGCTTGCCGACCTTCTGGCGACGCATCCCGTAGTGCTCCATGTAGTTCACGACCTCGAGCAGCATGAAGCCGGAGGCCTGAATCAGCAGGAACGGCACGATGCCCAGACCCAGCCACCCAATGACGGCGCCCCACAGCACGACGGACATCACCCAGGCGTTGAGGACGTCGTTGCCCAGTCGGAACGGGTGCTGATCCTTGCGGGCGTATCGCTTCTTCTCGATCATCCACGCACTCTTCAGGGAGCCGAGGATCGTGCGCGGTAGGAACTGGTAGAGGTTCTCGCCCATTCGCGAGGACGCAGGGTCCTCCGGGGTGGCGACGCGGACGTGGTGGCCGCGGTTGTGCTCGATGTAGAAGTGCCCGTAGAACGTTTGAGCCAAAGCAATCTTCGACAGCCAGCGTTCGTTGGCCTCGCGCTTGTGGCCCAACTCGTGGGCGGTGTTGATGCCGATGCCGCCGGTGACACCCAGGGTCACGGCCAACCCGATCTTCGCGACGAGAGTGAGTTCGTCCTGGAAGCCAAACGGGTCACCGCGGGCGATGAGGTACATCGCGCCGATGAAGCCGGCGTACTGCAACGGGAGGAAGGCGTAGGTCACCCAGCGGTAGTACTTGTCCTCCTCCAACTGCTCGATCACGTTGTCCGGTGGGTTGGACCGGTCCAGCCCTGCGAACAGGTCGATGGCCGGGATGATGACCAGGACCAGCACGGGACCGATCCAGAAGAAGGCACTCTGTCCGGTGGCGGCCCACCCGCCGTAGGCGATGAAGGCCAGCGAGGGCACGACGAGGCCGAAGAGCCAGAGGTAGCGCTTGGTGTCCTTCCAGCTCTGCGTCGAACTCTCGGAAACCGTGCTGTGGGGAATCTGCTGGATGGGGGTGTCCATCGGTTACGCCTCCTGATCCACCGATCAGCGGCGATCGGTTTACACGAGGCTAACCTTTGTAAAGCTAGTTGACAAGAGTTAGGCGAATGTAAAAACCAAAGGACCCGGTCTGGCTCACCGCGCCATCCTGCGTGGCGTCTTGCGGGCATCCTCGGCCAACTCGGTGATCTGGGTCGCCAGAGCGGGCGCCCCCATGAGTCGGATCCGTGAGATGTGCCGGCTGGTGTGCAGACCGATCTGCTTGGACAACCGCCCACCGCTCAACTCCACCGAGGTGATGTCGCGCAGGTTGATGTCCATCATGGCCATGCCTCGTCCGGCACGGCTGGGGATGAAGTTCAGGTGGAGTTTGGTCAGCGTGAGTCGCCCTGGGACCCAGGTCGCGCCCCAGACGGTTTGGAACCGATCCAGGACGACGTCGGAGTCATCTCCGCCGGTCGCGCTCGTCGTCTCGACCAGCATCTGGCCAGTCTTCGACGCAATCACCCCATATGACATCTCCTTAGTGTGCGCGTGACGACGCATGATCACAAGGATTGTGGGTACGTTATTAGGCTCCCGCACCGGACTCCGCGGGGTAGCGGAGCAGATCCCACAGTCTGAACTCTGCCCGGGGGAGGCATCCGCCCGAGAAAGACTGACTGCTCAACACGTCGAAGAGGGAGCCGCGTGACCGACCAGGATCGGATCGATTCCAGTGCCACCGCCTTCGGCAAGGTGTGGGCGGTCATGCGGGCGTTCGGTCGCTGGCTGGTCCGTCGTCGTACGCCGCTGGTGGTGATTCCCATGATCGCGGGACTGATCGTTGCCGGGAGCATCGGAGCCCAGATGATGCTCGAGCGAGTTCCCGAACAGGTGACGGCAGCCCCGCCCGTGATCTGTTGGGACAAATCGGAGGCTCCCGCCGCCGCCGACTGCTCCCTGCCCACGGGCGAGGACGGCCTTCAGTGGGTCTTTCCTTCCTTCGATCCCCAGAAGAGCGACTGTCGCAACCTGTTGGAAGGCACGGAGAACCCCCTGCGACCCGCGTCCTGGGCGTGCGACACCGCCTCGCGCTACGGTGCGTCGACTCGGGTGACCTACATCGAACTGGCCGAGGCGAAAGCCGGACGTATTTATTTCCAGAAGCAGTTCAAGGGAGCTAATCGAGCCGGCGTGAAGGACAAAACGGGCAAGGTCTTCCGCTTCGAGTGGCGGCAGAGAACCGAGGACGGCTTCGAGGTGGCGTCGGTCTACAAGAACTTCCCGTTCGCGGTCACAGTGACCAGCGACAAGGTCGCCTTCCTCAACAAGATCTACCGGTCACGGGTGAAGTTCCGCCAACCCGAGCGAATTGCGGTGCGGAAAGATCCTCAGGCCGAAACGGCGGGGTCCAGCGACTGACCGCCGACCAGCAGGCCAGGGCGTAGGGCGATGCGTCGACCTGCTGCAGGAACCGGGCCACCAGCGGTGTCGCCCGGAGTTAGTCCCAGGCCCCCAACCAGAGTTGGACGAACTGCTCCTCAGGCCCCTGCCCCTTGCGCACCAGCCCTGCGGTTTCGGTGGCGGCCATCAGCGGTGAGCCATCACAGGGCGGAATTCCCCACCGCGAGACCGGTTTCCCGTTCGGAGACCTTCCATAGGGTGACGATGGCCGACTCGCTTCCGGGCCGCACCAGCGGCTTGCGGACCGGCGGGCCGGCGGTGACGAAGAGCGGGGCGTAGATCGCTCCAGCGGTGGCCTTCGGGTCGGTAGCTGCTCGCAACTGACTCAGCGCGCCCCGGGCGGTGCTCATCCCGGTGAGTTGGGTGAGCTTGTGGAAGAACTTCCCCAGGACGTTGTCCGGGTTCTCCGCCACCGTGGTGCTCTGCAGGTCGGAGTCGGTTAGGCCCGGGTGGGCGGTCAGGCTGACCGCGTCCACCCCGGCCCGGTCGAAGACCTGCTGGAGACCGCTGGCGAAGTGGCGGTTGGCGAGTTTGGCTTGGCCGTAGGCCTTCCAGGGGTCGTAGGCACCTCCACGCAGGTGCGGGTTCTCGATGTCGACCGGGCGACCCACGTGCATCGCGCTGGAGCAGACCGTGACGACTCGCGCACCCGGGGTCGTGAGGAGGGTGGGCAGCAGGTGCGAGGTGAGCGCCCAGTGGCCGAGGTGGTTGACGCCGAACTGCATCTCGAACCCGTCGGCGGTCTGCCGCTGCGGCATCGCCATCAGTCCGGCGTTGTTAACCAGGATGTCGATCCGGTCGTGAGCGGCCAGGATCTCCGCGGCGGCGGCGGCCACCGAGTCGAGCGAGCCGAGGTCGAGGGCGACGATCTCCACCGAAGCGTGGGGGATCTCGGCGAAGATCTCGTCGCGGGCCGCGGTCGCTTTGGCCTGGTTGCGGGCCGCCATCACCACGTGGGCGCCCTTGGCGGCCAGCGCCTTGGTCGTCTCGAGGCCGAGCCCGCCGTTGGCACCGGTCACGACGGCGACGCGACCACTCTGGTCAGGGATGTCGGTGGTGCCCCACATGTCGCGCTCCTAGGATGAATGACTGTTCATTCAGCCTAACGAGGCTCCCTTGGGCCCCTGGATGGCCGCCGCCACCGCCTGGGTGACTTCCGGGTTGAAGACGCTGGGGATGATGAACGAAGCGTTGACCTCGTCGTCCTCAACGACGCCAGCGATCGCCTCGGCGGCCCGCAGCAGCATGTCGACGGTGATCTCCGAGGCCCGTGCGTCGAGGAGCCCGCGGAAGACTCCCGGGAACGCGAGCACGTTGTTGATCTGGTTCGGGTAGTCCGAGCGCCCGCTGGCCACCACCGCGGCGTACTTGCCCGCCAGCCCGGGGTCGATCTCGGGGGTGGGGTTGGCCAGCGCGAAGACGACGGGCTTCGGAGCCATGGTGGGGATCCATTCGGCGTCGAGCACCCCGGGACCGCTCACGCCGATGAAGACATCGGCCCCCGCCAGGGCGTCGGGCAGGGCGCCGGTGATGCCGCGCGGGTTGGTACGCCGCGCCAGGTCCGCCTTCGCTTCGGACAGGGTCGCGTCGGCGGCCGAGAGGCACCCCTCACGGTCCCAGACCACGATGTCGGTAACGCCCGCGGCCAGCAGCAGCGTGACGATCGCGCTCCCCGCCGCGCCGGCGCCGGCGACGACCACGTGCACCTCTCGCAGTTGCTTCTCCACCACCCGCATCGCGTTGATCAGCGCCGCCAGCACCACGATGGCCGTCCCGTGCTGGTCGTCATGGAAGACCGGGATGTCCAGGCTTTCACGCAGTCGGCGCTCGATCTCGAAGCATCGAGGCGCGGCGATGTCCTCGAGGTTGATGCCGCCGAAGCCTGGGGCGATCATCTCCACCGCGCGCACGATCTCGTCGGTGTCCTGGGAGGCCAGGCAGATCGGCCACGCGTCGATGTCCGCGAAGCGCTTGAACAGCGCCGCCTTGCCCTCCATCACCGGCAACGCGGCACCCGGTCCGATGTTGCCCAGACCCAGCACGGCGCTTCCGTCGGTAACCACCGCGACGCTGTTGCCCACCACGGTCAGCCGCGGGATGTCCTCGGGGTGCTCAGCCAGCGCCATGCTCACCCGACCTACGCCCGGGGTGTACGCCATCGACATGTCGTCACGGTTGCGCAGCGGCACCTTGCTGCTCACTTCGATCTTCCCGCCGATGTGCAGCAGGAAGGTGCGATCGCTGACCTTGTGGACCTCCACCCCGTCGATCGCGTCGACTGCGACGCGAAGTTCCTCCGCGTGTTCGGCGTCGCCGGCCGAGCAGGTCACGTCCAACACCAACCGGGTGGTGCTCGACTCGGCCACATCGATGGCGGTGACGATCCCTCCCGCCCGGGCGATCACGGTCGCCACCGCACCGACGACCGCATGATCGGGGACCGTATGCAGGCGCATGGTGATGGAGTACGACGACGTGGTGGCGGCATGGCGCGCGGCGGTAGACACGTCCCTCACCCTGCTCCCACGAAGCCCGTCTAGCAAGACCGTGACCCCCATCACAATTGTGCACTTTCGGGCAGATAGTGCAATGATGCACTCTGTGACTAGGAGTGCAATCGGCTTGCGTGAACGACGCCGCCTCGACACCCTGCGCTCCATCGAGCAGCAGGCGCTGCTGCTCACCCGTCAACACGGCCTCGACGGCTGGACGATGGATGAGTTAGCGGCCACCGTGGGCGTCTCTCGTCGCACCCTGTTCAACCATGTGCCCGGGAAACTCGACGCGGTCCTCGGCGACCGGCCTCAAGCCACACCGGAACAAATGGCGCAGTTCCTCGCGGGCGGACCCACTGGTGACCTCTTCGGCGACCTCGGTGAGTTGGCCAAGAGCGCGCTCGACGACCGTCACTTCGAACGCGACACGATCGCCCTGCGCCGCGAGGTACTGCTGGCCAACCCGCGTCTCGCGGTGACTATCCACGAACGTTTCGAGGAAATCAGCCGTGAGCTGATCGATTGCATCGTCGAACGCGAAGGTGCTCGGATCGACGTCGGCCGGGCGCGCCTGCTGGTTCGTCTGATCGTGGCCCTGGTCGACAGTTGCCTGCTCAGTCTCCTCGATGACTTCACCCCCGATCAGGAGCCCGCACGGCTGGGCGACCTGTTCGATCAGAACCTGCACGACGCCCGACAACTTCTCACCGCTCACCCACCCCAGACCACCACCCCCCAGGAGCCCTGATGGCCACCTTCCTCTACCGCATCGGCAAGAACGCCTACCGACA
>CBDTZB010000111.1:0-7296 GCA_965364795.1 uncultured Nocardioides sp. | reverse complement strand
ACCGGTGCCTCGGGGCGACGCCGCGGGGACCCATTGGGTCGAGCCTGTTCTGGTCGTCGAGGTCGAGTCGCTGGGGACCTCCGCCGCGGGTCGGTTGCGGCAACCGGCGTACCGAGGGGTCAGCGCGCAATGAAGCAACACAGTGAAGTGCACGTCGATGTCGAGGGACGCACGCTGCGGCTGACCAACCTTGAAAAGGTGATGTACCCGCGAACAGGCACCACGAAGGGCGAGGTTCTCAACTACTACGCCCGCATCGCACCGGTGCTGCTTCCTCACCTCGCTGACCGTGCGGTTACCCGGATCCGTTGGCCGCACGGCGTGGAAGGTCCGAGTTTCTTCGAGAAGAACGCGCCGGGCGGGACTCCTTCGTGGGTTCGCACGGTTTCGCTCCCGACGTCGTCGGAGAAGCCGCTGGTCTTTCCGATCTGTTCGGATCTGGCGACTCTCACGTGGCTGGCGAACCTTGCTGCCCTGGAACTCCACGTCCACCAGTGGAAAGTCGGACCACGCGATCGCCCGTTGCCGAGCGATCGCATCGTCATCGACCTCGACCCGGGCGAGCCCGCCGGGCTGATGGAGTGCGCGCAGGTGGCTCTTCTCGTGAGAGAGCTCCTTGACGAGCGCGGCCTGGTCACCCGACCGGTGCTGAGCGGGAGCAAGGGGCTGCACCTCTACGCCGACCTGCCGAAGCCGCTGCCGGCCGAAGAGTCCACGGCCCTGGCGAGAGAGGTTGCCGAGACCCTGCAGAAGCGCGAGCGGGCCCTGGTCACCGCCACCATGACCAAGTCCGCGCGCACCGGGAAAGTGTTCTTGGACTGGTCCCAGAATGCAGCTTCGAAGACGACCGTTTCGCCGTACTCGTTGCGCGGAAAGCAATGGCCCCAGGTGGCGGCGCCCATCACCTGGCAGGAGGTGCAGGCGGGGGCTGAGGACCCGGAAGGTTTGGAGCAACTGCGCTTCGGCGAGGTGTTGGAACGTGTCGCCGAGCACGGTGATCTGTTCTCGGTGCCGGCAACCTGAACGGACCTGGCCACGATGGTGTTTGTTACTCATTCGTGTAGCCGTAGTTCTGCGCACGTATGAAGCCCCGTCTTACCCTTGTATCTTCCGGTAAATCCAGGGCAGAGAGTGCACGGACCGATTGTGGAGATTGCGCCGAAGGCGAGACGACGAGTCTGGACGGCCCGCGCGGCTGGCCTGCTGGTGCTTCTCATCGTCGGTCCGGTCACGGTGTTGGCGCTGGTGCCGACGGTCTTCGGGCTCGAGCGTTACGTCATGACCGGCGACGTCCTTGCGGACTCGGTCCCGCGCGGCTCGTTGATGTTCCATCGGGTGGTGCCAGCCAGCGATGTGTCGAAGGGTGATGTGGTGACCTACCGCCCGCCCGAATCCTCCGGCATCGATCGCTACATCACCCGGCGTGTGGTCAACGTGGGGGAGGGTTACCTGCAGACGCAAACCGAGAGCAGCGCCGCACCTGATGAGTGGTGGGTCGATCAGAGCGACTATCCCGCCATCTCTCGAATGGTGATCAGCGTGCCGTACGTCGGCTATCTGTTCCTCTGGGCCGAGGGGACCTCGGTCCTGCAGGTCCTTCTGATCGGTGCAGGAACTGTCCTGTTGGTGGTGTTTGCGAAGGATTTCTGGATCTGCCGGCGGCGCAGCCAGGACTACACCGAAGTCGTTCGCGTCTGACACCGACAACAGGTTCGTGTCCGTGTAGGTGACTTCCCGTCGGGCGGGGGGTCCTTGGCCCTATGATCGACCACATGGGTCACAGAGTTCTTGTCGTTGAGGACGAGGAAGACATTGCTTTTCCCCTCGTGCGGACGCTGGAGCGAGAGGGTTATGACGTTCTGTGGGTGGATAGCGGGAAAAAGGCACTCGAAGAGCTAGAGGGCCGTTCCGCCGATGTCGTCATCCTCGATCTGGGTCTCCCGGACATGGATGGCCTTGACGTGTGTAAGAGCGCCCGCGCAGCGGGCTATCAGGGCGCCATCATGATCGTGACCGCCCGGGCCGGTGAGTTGGATCGAGTCGTCGGACTCGACTTCGGAGCCGACGACTACCTGGCGAAGCCCTTCGGACTTGCCGAACTCCAGGCCCGTGTCCGGGCTCTGCTGAGGCGCACCGGCGGCGGACTCGACGACGATGACATTCCCGATGGGGGACTGCGCATTGATGTGGACGCTCGCCGGGTGTACGCCGGCGACGATGAGGTGCCCCTCACCGGTAAGGAGTTTGATGTCTTGAACATCCTGGCCGCTCACCGGGACAAGGTCGTTTCCCGCGGTCGGTTGATGGCCGATGTGTGGGACGAGAACTGGTACGGATCGACCAAGACCCTCGATGTGACCATTGGCCGTTTGCGTCAGAAGCTAGAAGGGGTTGGCGTGCAGGATCGCGTCGTGGCGGTGCGAGGAGTGGGGTTCCGCCTCGAAGGCACCGCCCCAGATGCGTGAACGCCTGACGATCTCCTTCGCGATCGTGATGCTGATGCTGATGGTCGTCGCGGGGGTCGTCCGGGGTTATAGCCTGGATGGCGAACTGCGCGAACGAGCCAGCGAAGACGTGGTGCGCGAGGCTGCGGTGATCGCTGCGCTGATCAGCGCACGTCGCGAGGAGGACGGCCCACTCGTGGAAGCTGAGTTGCGGGCGATGACGGACGCCTACAGCCGGGTCGAAGTGGCGACTCCGGACGGGCAGGTCGTGATCGCCACCGGCGACGATTTCTCGATGGACGGTTCGGTCTCGGCGTCGGTGCCTTTGGTGGACCGCACCCTGACGGTGCGGGAGTCGCCAGCAACCTCACGCGACGCGTGGAGCGATGGGCGGTCCGGCATCATCCTGCTGTTCTTGCTGATGACGGCGGTCGCGGCACTGTTCGGGTTCCTTCTCGCCCGCTACCTTTCCGCGCCGTTCCGACAACTGGCCACGGCGGCAACAGCGTTGGGACGTGGTCGCTTCGACCTGGATCTCCCCACCACACGGGTCCCCGAAGCGCGGGCCATCTCGAGCGCGCTGGACAGCAGCGCAGCTCTGTTGCGCGACCGGATCGCGCGCGAGCAGCAGTTCGCTGTGCACGCCTCCCACGAACTGCGCACCCTGCTGACGAGACTGCGTTTCGAACTCGAGGAACTGGGCACCACCGAACACGCCTGTCCCGCTGTTCAGCAGGCGACCACCACCTGCCTGAAATCGGTGGACGAACTTAACGACGTCGCGGGGGAACTCGTCGAGATCTCGCGCAGGGGGTCCCTGGTCGCCGGTGCCGAGATCCCGCTGCGTGACCTGGCCACGCAGGCGGCTCAGGGCTGGGCCGACCGCCTGGCCGAAGAGAACAGGTTGGTCAGCGCCGCCGTCGAAGGTGAGATCGAACTACTCCTCACCCCTGGTCCGGTGGAGCAGGTGCTCGACCTGCTCCTGACCGATGTGGTCAGACATGGCGGCGGCGACGTACGCCTGGTCTTCGAGGGGGCCACCACGTCGATCCGGGTCGGGGTCACCTGCCTGCACTCGTCCGAGGAGAGCCCGGGCGAGGTTGAACTGCTCTCGCAAGCGCGGCTAGTCGTGGAAACCCTGGGGGGTCGGTTCGAGACCGTGGAGAACGGGCACCGGATGACGGTGCTCCTGCCCCGACGCTAGGGCGCGGTCAGTCGCAGACGTCGCACATGCCGGTCGGCGGGATGGCCATGTTGCAGCGGGGGCAGGTGTTGACCGGTCGCTCCTCGCGCGCAGCCTTGCGTGCTCGGGACCGGCTGGCGGCCAACTTGGGCGTCAGCGCGCGGCTTCCGCCGTCATCGGGAAGGCCGATGGCGTCGTGATCGCGGTAGCAACGGAGCCGCTCGTGGGCTGCGTGGTCATCGGGGTCGCTGGGGCGTTCGCCGGTCAGCGCGGTGATGCTGACGGCGTAGGCCTCACCCACACTGCCCTGGGCGTTGACGCACAGGGAAGCGAGGTTGGCCTCGTCCTTCTCGTTGCAGATCACCGCGAGGCGGCCCAGCACGTCGCCGATCCAGTGGTGGATGGCCTGTGAGGTGCGGATGCCGCTGAGGAACTGAACCTGAGCCGCAAGCTCCTTGAAGGTGACAACGCACTGGTAGGTGCCTGCTGCGCCGCGCAGAACGTCGTAGGCGGCTTCGGCCCAGGCGTCGCGACTGACGTCGGGGTCGAGGTCGGCGGCTTCCTGCCACTCACCGGGTGCAGGGGTCTCGAGAGACAGCAGGTCCTCGGTCGCGGTCACCTCGAAGTCGAGGTCGCGCAGGACCTTGGCTGCTCCGGTCTTGCCGTCGGAGAAGTCGGTGCTGGGCGCAACGGTGCCCGTTGCGTAGCGGTGGGCGACCCCGAGGATCGCCTTCGAGTCGTAGGTGCGGCCATCGTGGCGCAGGTGGTAATCCCGCGTGCGAGCGAATCCGTATTGGGCCAGGAAGGCATCGGCGCCGAGATCGTCGTACTCGCCCATCGCCTGGACAACGTGATCATGGGTGACCTTGCGAAAATCTGGCATAGGACGACCATAGGGCTTCGGGGGGCCACCGACACATTCGGTGGAGGTGGAGGAGCAGTGAGCGGGGCAGGTACAAAGGGCAGGTGTCCTACGACCCGAACGACCACTTCGTCCATGTCCGCGGAGCCAGCGAGCACAACCTGAAGAACCTCGACGTCGATCTGCCGCGCAACGCGTTGGTCGTTTTCACCGGTGTCTCCGGCTCTGGGAAGTCGTCGCTCGCGTTTGGCACGGTCTACGCCGAGGCGCAGCGGCGCTACTTCGAATCAGTGGCCCCCTACGCACGCCGTCTGCTGCAGCAGGTGGGCGCTCCCCACGTGCAGGAGATCACCGGGCTGCCGCCGGCGGTCGCTCTACAGCAACGACGGGGTGCTGCCAGCTCACGGTCCACGGTCGGCACGTTGACCACCATGTCCAACCTGCTGCGGATGCTCTACTCCCGCGCCGGGACCTATCCGCCGGGCGCACCTCGGCTGGAGGCGGAGGCGTTCTCGCCCAACACCGCAGCCGGTGCCTGTCCGCGCTGCCACGGGTTGGGGGAGGACCACGATGTGGCGGAGGATCTGCTGGTTCCCGACCCGACGTTGAGCATCCGCGAGGGGGCGATCGCCGCTTGGCCCGGTGCGTGGCAAGGAAAGAACCTGCTGCGGATTACCAAGGCGGTCGGCATCAACGTCGAGGTCCCCTGGCGTGACCTGACGAAGAAGGACCGGGACTGGCTGCTCTACACCGACGAGCAACCGCGGGTCCTTGTCGACCGTCGCGGCGAACCCGACGACTCTACCGGGCGGGATTACCACGGCACCTTCTGGAGCGCTCGCAAGCATGTGCGCCACGTCCTGGCCGACACGAAGAGCCAGATGATGCGCGACAAGGCGATGCGATTCGTCCGTAGCGTGGTGTGCCCGGACTGTCACGGCACCGGACTCCAGCCAGACTCGCTGGCGGTGACGTTTCGCGGACTGAGCATCGACGAGATGAACCTGCTGCCGTTCGCCGATCTGGCGGGGGTGCTGCGGCCGGTGGCTGAGCTCACCGAGGCGGCAGCGGCCACGGCCACCGCGGATTCGGGTGAGGCGACCGAGGTGGCGGTGCGGATCTGCGCAGACCTGTTGGCCAGGGTCGAGGTACTGCTCGACTTGGGCTTGGGCTATCTCGCCTTGGGGCGCACCTCCACGACACTCTCGCCGGGGGAAGCGCAGAGGTTGCGGATCGCCACGCAACTGCGCTCGGGACTGTTCGGGGTCGTCTACGTCCTTGACGAGCCATCGGCCGGGCTGCACCCAGCCGATGCGCAACCCTTGCTCGACGTCCTGGACCGACTTAAGAACTCCGGGAACTCACTGTTCGTCGTGGAGCACGATCTCGATGTCGTCCGCCGCGCCGACTGGATCGTCGACATCGGCCCTGGGGCCGGCGAGCACGGTGGCCAACTTCTCTACTCGGGACCTGTTGTGGGTCTGGAGCACGTTCCCGGGTCTATCACCGCCGAGCATCTCTTCGAACGGGCAGCACGGCTCGAACGCCCTCGACGTCAGCCCAACCGATGGTTGCACCTGCGCGGGGTCAGTCGACACAACCTCGACGAAGTCTCGGTCGACATCCCCCTGTGCGTGTTGAGTGCCGTGACGGGGGTCTCGGGATCGGGCAAGTCCACGCTGGTGACTCAGGTGCTGGCCGAGTTGGTGCGGCGCCACCTCGGGCAGGCCCCCGACGAAGCCGATGAGGGCGAGCTGGAGATCGACGTGGTGGACATCGAGGGGCTGGACTCTTTCGACCGACTGGTTCGCGTGGACCAGCGTCCGATCGGACGTACGCCGCGCTCGAACCTGGCGACGTACACCGGGCTCTTCGACGCCGTCCGCAAGCTGTACGCCGCAACTCCCGAGGCTCGCGAGCGCGGCTACGGAGCGGGTCGGTTCTCCTTCAACGTCACCGAGGGTCGTTGCGAGACCTGCCAGGGGGAGGGGACCGTTTCGGTTGAGTTGCTCTTCCTTCCGGGAACCTACGCGGCCTGCCCGACGTGCCACGGGAAGCGCTACAACGCCGAGACCCTAGAGATCGACTACCGCGGAAAGAACATCGCCGATGTGTTGGCCTTGTCGGTGGATGAGGCCGCCGAGTTCTTGGCCGAGGTTCCGGCAGCGGAGCGAAGCCTGAGCACGCTGCGAGAGGTGGGTCTGGGTTATCTGCGGCTGGGTCAGCCGGCGACGGAACTCAGCGGTGGCGAGGCCCAGCGGATCAAACTGGCGACCGAGTTGCAGCGAGCGCGCCGCGGCCATGCGCTCTACCTTCTCGATGAGCCGACCTCTGGGCTCCACCCCGCCGACATCGCCCTCCTGGTGCGCCAGTTGCACCGTCTGGTGGACGCTGGCAACACGGTGGTCCTAGTCGAGCATGATCTCGACACGATCGCGAGCGCCGACTGGGTGATCGACCTGGGGCCGGGCGGGGGGAACCAAGGCGGCCGAGTGATGGCGACCGGGACGCCCGAAGCGGTCTCGCTCGTGGGGGAGAGCGCCACGGCGCCGTACCTCGCCACGAGGTTGTGACACGGGCTGTGAGAAAGACCGTGAAATGTGCCGAACCCCGGCCTGGTGGAACGGGCCGGGGTTCGGACTTTGGGGTGAGTAACGGGACTTGAACCCGCGACATCCGCCACCACAAGGCGGCGCTCTACCAGCTGAGCTATACCCACCATGGTGCCTCGTCCGCACGTGGCGTCGAGGACCGTGCAGAAGTGTAGACCGACGGTGGTCCACCTTCAGAATCGGCTCTCAGTCAGT
>CBDTZB010000110.1:0-7316 GCA_965364795.1 uncultured Nocardioides sp. | reverse complement strand
GCAGATGCGTGCGCTTCAGTGTCCATAGGGACATACCCAGTCAAACGCGGGCCAGGTCCTCTTCCAGAGCATCGGTCAGCAACGCGACGAGCGCCTCGAGTTGGATATCGGCCGATGAACCGACCTCTTCATCCGAACCGTCCAGGGCACGTGCGGCGAGCCCTGCCTTGGAGTCGATGAGCTCAGCGATCTTCGTGTCGATCGTCTGCGCGGCGATGATGCGCCAGGCGGTGACCGGCTCGGCCTGGCCGATGCGGTGGATCCGGTCGATGGCCTGGGTCTGCTCGGCGTCGGTCCAGGAGAGTTCGGCCAACACCACGTTGGAGGCGACCTGGAGGTTGATCCCCACCCCGGCGGCGGACAACGAGCACACGATCACGGCGACCTCCGGGTCGTTGACGAACGCGTCGATGTTGCGTTCGCGGGCGGCCCGGGTCTGGTCCCCACGGATGGAGGAGTACTTCAGACCCCGCTTGGCGAAGGTCTCCTCGGCCACGTCCATCACGTCGATGTGCTTGGCGAAGAACACCACCTTGCCGACGTTGCGCGCCAACTGTGCGGCGTAGTCGGAGGCGAGGCCGGCCTTGGCCTGGCCGATCTTGCGGACCATCGAGAAGACGTTGTCCTCGCTGGTGGGGTTCGGGTTGTCCTCCCGCTCCCAGCCGGCGACCTGGCGCACCAGCCGGTGATCGATGCCTTCAACGACGCGTCCGGAGGTCCGGGTCTCCAGCGCCTGGTGATAGCGGGCGACGAGGCGACGAGCGAGCACGCGCTCGGCCTCACGGATCGAGCGGCCCATGTCGTCGTCGAGCTCGACCGGGATATCCGCGATCCGGCGGGCCGGAATGTCGGAGGCAACATCGACCTTGCGGCGCCGCACGATGCCCTGGTCGACCACGGCCGCTCGTGCCGCGGGGTAGAAACTGGGATCGGCGGGCGTGAGCCCGATCTCCTCGAGAGCCTCGAGGAGATGAGGTCCGGGCATGGTCTCGTCGATCCAGCCCAGGAACTGCCAGATCGCCTTGAAGTCCTCGATGTCGTTGATCAGCGGAGTTCCCGTCAGCGCCATCAGCAGCGGGCGACCGACGCGCTTACGGATACGCGCGCTGAGTCCCAACACGTTGCGAGAGCGTTGCGAGGTCTTGTTCTTGATGAAGTGGGCCTCGTCCACGACCATGCCGCGGAAGCCGAGATCACCCAACCAACCGACGTGGCGGTCCAGCACCTCGTAGTTCACGATCACGACGTCGGCGAAGCCGTCGATGTCGTGGCCGTCGCCGTGGATCACGGTGGCCTTGCGCTGGGGAGTCCACAACTCGACCTCGCGCGCCCAGTTGGTTTTCACGACGTTGGGCACGACCACTAGCAGCGGGTAGGCCTTCGCGGCCTCCGCTGCGAGCAGGGCCTGGGCCGTCTTGCCGAGGCCTGGCTCGTCCGCGAGCAGGAAGGTGCGGTGTCCCGCAGCAGCAGCAGCCACCAGGCGGGCCTGGTGGGTCATCAGTTCGCGGGCACCGGGCAGATGCAGCGCGGGATGCTCGGGTGGCTCGGGAAGATCCATGCACGCGGACGCGCCGCCGGCGTACTCGAAGGAGCGCAGAAGTGGGCCAATCAGTTCCCACGTGGCCAGGCGACGTGGACCGTTCGACTTGGGAGGAACAGCGGAGAAATCGGGAGCCAGGAACGGATTGGCCAACTGGCGCGAGATGACCGACTGCGGGACCACGCGGCGCTCGGAGTTGACGCCCGGTTCGCTTGGGGAGGCTACGGGCTCGGGAGGGGGTTCGACGCCGCCCGCCTGCAACATCTCCCGCTTCAACGCTCGTGCTGCCGAGGACACCTCGGACTCCTCGGCGAGCAGTTGCAGCAGGCTCGTGTCCCGGGCCGCTGTCTTGGCCAAGATCGTGGCGACGCCGTCGAGTCGTTTGAGCTGATCGGTCCGCTGCGCGTCGGTGACGGTCTCGTCCACCTTCAGGCGGGCTCGCTCCTCGCGAACGAGGAGGGCCACCACTTGGAACTTCGTGCGCCCTTCGGGCTGGACCGGACCACGTTGCGCGCGGTTCTCCACCTCGCGCACCGCCTTGGCGAGCACGGGCAGGATGCCTTCGTTGTCCAACTCCCGCACCCGTTGCTTGGCACGCTGGTTGCCCTTCTTCTTGGGCTGGTTGCCACCGCTGGAGCGGTTCGCGCCGGATTGGCGCTGCCCTCGTCGGGCCACGGATCCTCCTCTTGAACGCCCGGCAACGGTGCCGTGGCGCCTCGACCCCGTCGTACCGGCGCGATCACCGAGTGTGACGAGACGTGTAAGAACGCCGGGTCGGGTGCGGCGTTCTTCATCAGACAGTGGGGCCTGCGAGGCCCGGCTGCCGCGTCGACCGGCCCGACCACCCGCCGATGAAGATCGGGCTCGTCCGGGACCGGACTGATCCCATGCTACTCCCTGACCGCCACCGTTGGGGAGGGGTACGCCGCACGTAGGCTGTGGAGGTCCACCCATCCCCTCGTAGTGAGGATTCGTTGTCGTGCCCCAAGCGCCCTCGGGTTCCACCGCTCGCTCCACCCGGCAACGCCGCGCGGTCGAGGCGGCACTGGACTCCTCGTCCGGCTTCCGCACTGCACAAGAGATCCATGAGGCACTGCGTCGCGATGGCGACTCGGTGGGGTTGGCCACGGTCTATCGCACCCTGCAGGCCCTCACTGACTCCGGCGAGGTCGATGTCGTGAAGACCGATGGCGGCGAAGCGGTCTATCGACGGTGCAGTTCCTCCCACCATCACCACCTCGTCTGCCGTCACTGCGGACGCACCGTGGAGATCAAGGGACCGGCCGTCGAGAGGTGGGCCAGCTCGATGGCTACCGAGCACGGGTATGCCGACGTCAGCCACACAATTGAACTGTTCGGGACATGCCCGGAGTGCCACCCGGGCAAAGAAACCGCGTAGCGCTAGGGTTTCCTGGACTTGCGGCTTGGACAACAACCTGTTGAACTCAACGCGAGCCGTACCGTCATGTGACGTCAGACTCATTGTCTGACCACTCGCTGACGGGACAGAGCCGTCAACTCGACTACGACGGGGTATCCCAACCCCCAGAGGAGCACATCACATGAACCGCACCGAACTGCGTGACGCCGTTGCCAAGGAAACCGGACTGAGCGGCGCCGAAGCCGACCGCGTCATCGCCGCCACCTTCGACACCATCGGTGGCGCCCTGGCCAAGCGTGACAAGGTCGCCCTCGCCGGTTTCGGCACCTTCGAGACCCGTGAGCGCTCCGCTCGCACCGGTCGCAACCCCCAGACCGGTGAGTCCATGGAGATCGCTGCGAGCACCGCGCCGGCCTTCAAGCCCGCCACGGCGCTGAAGCGTCGCGTCTCCGAGGCCTGAGCCTTCTGAGCATCTCGGGCCTCGCCTGAGAACCTGCACCACCGCCGCTGGGCGGGAGAGCCTTCGGGCCCTCCCGCCCAGCGGTGATTTTCCCACGGGGTGGAGTCTTACCCCGTGACCGATTCACCAGTCAGCCGCCAGCGCAACCGCGACTTCTCACTGCCGCGGGCCATTCTGCTGGCGGAGGTGCTGATCGTGTTCGGTCTGTCATTGGGCCGCTCGTCGGTGTACTCCGTGGTCTCGCTCATCTCGTCCTTGACCCGTTCAGAGCCGCTGCGCTCCCAGAACGCCACCCTCAACAACAGCCTCGCTCCCGGCCGACCGTGGCTGGATCTGACCTATCAGCTGCTCTCGATCGGCTTCAGTCTGGTGCCGGTCGTTCTGGCCTGCTACCTGCTGTGGCGCACCGGGGACTCGATCCGGGAACGGATCATCGGGCGCGGGGATCGGGCGCGCGACTGGTTGCGCGGGGCAGCATTAGCCGCGGGGGTCGGCAGTGTCGGCGTCGCGTTCTACTTCTTCACCCGTGAGTTGGGGATCAACCTGACGGTCGTCGCCTCCGGCCTGCCCGACGTGTGGTGGCGTTACCCCGTGCTGGTGTTGTCGGCGCTGCAGAACTCGATTGTCGAGGAAGTCCTGGTGGTCGCGTTCCTGATGACCAGGCTGCGACAGATGGGCCTCACCGAACGCTCCTCGATCATCATCAGTTCGCTGGTGCGTGGGAGCTACCACCTCTATCAAGGCATCGGCGGCTTCTTGGGCAACGCCGCGATGGGGGTGCTATTCGCCTGGCTCTACGGACGCTGGGGCCGCGTGACTCCCCTGATCATTGCCCACACGTTCCTCGACATCGGCGCCTTCGTCGGGTATGCCGTCCTCGTCGACCGGGTCTCGTTCCTTGCCGGCTGACGCTGATGGAGCCTTCCGAAGCTAGTTCCCGGTGAACCGGGGCGCCCGCTTCTCGGCGCGCGCTGCCGCAGCCTCCTTGACGTCGTCACTGGCCCAACAGTCGGCGAACGAGGACTGAATGGCAGCACTCATCTCGGTGTCGATGGCTTCGGTGAGGACGGCCTTGTTGTGGGCCAGCGTCAAGGGCGCGAGGTCTGCGATCTCCTGGCCCCAGGCCACCGCCTCCTCGACGCCACCGACCCGATCAACCAGACCGCACGACATCGCCTCGTCGCGGCCTATCGTCTCGGCGGCGAGCATCAACCGACGAGCCACTCCGCGACCGGCAGCGGCTGCGAGGGCACGGATCGTCCAAGCGTCCACCGCCATCCCGTTCCTCGCAGTCGGCACGGCGAACTTGGCCGTTTCCTCGGCCATCCGCAGATCACAGGCCAGGGCCAACTGGGTGCCGGCGCCGATGGCCGGGCCGTTGATCGCCGCAATGACCGGCACCGGGAGACGCGTCAATCCGTGCAGCATCCCGTACAGAGCCTCGAGGAACTCTTCGCCGTAGACGCCCCCGAGGTCGGCCCCGGAGCAGAACGACGTACCGCGTCCGGTGATCACCAGGACTCTGGCGCCGGCGGCCACCTCCGCGGCCGCTGCCTCGGCGATCGCACGACACTGCGTCAGATCGAGGGCGTTGCGTCGGTCGGGGCGGTTGAGTTCGAGGACCGAAACCGGTCCTTTGCGTCGGGTCTCCAGCATGCGGCAAGGCTAGTGGGACCGGTCACTGGCTTAACGGGGAGCCGGCTCTTAGGAATTTCCCGATACCCAACGCGCGGCCTCTGTGGATAGGATGCGGCCATCATCGGGCCGACGAAACGACCTGATCCTGGCGCTCTTCTCAGGGGGGCATACCGTGACACAACAGGTGCTACGACCGAGTTTGCGGAAGGCTCCTCAGCAGGAACCGTGCGCCACACCGGCGCGGCTACGAGTTGGCCTGGCCATTGGGTCCGAGGTCATTGCGCTGGGAGTACGCCGCCTGCTGGGGAACACCCCCAGCATCACGCTCGAGTCGGATCTGACCGCCGACTGCGATGTCATCCTCGTTGACGGACCGGCGGCTCGGGGGCATCTAGGGAATCAGATTCGACGCCTACGCCCCGCACCAGCGGTGGTCGGTTTGCGGCCGAACGGGATCCCCTGCGACCCCGATGTGGTTCGCCACCTGGACCCCATCCGGTGGATCCCCCTGAGCGTGACCGCGGAAGAGCTCGCCAGCGAGCTCCGCGCCGCCTACCGGGACCGCCATGGCGTGGACGCCAACCCGGCCGTCCCCGCCCGACTCGAGGCATGCCTCAACGCCGATCTGACGGCACGCGAGGACGAGATCCTCGCACTCATCGGTGCTGGGCTGACCAACCAGGAGATCGCCGGCCAGCTGTTCTTGAGCATCAACTCGGTGAAGAGCCACATCCGCACGCTGTACCAGAAGATCGGCACCACCCGCCGCTCGCAGGCGGTGGCTTGGGGCTGGGCACGCGGTTACTGAGCATCGCCTGGCTCGCGCCCCTGACCACCTGCGATGTGCCCAGGCCGACCAGCCCCGTCAGGAGTTGACCAGTCTGGTCATTGCTCGACGAGCGGCGGGAGGATCGGTCGAATGTCCCCGCCGGAGGTGACCCATCCGACTCCGGGCTCAAAGGTCCGCAGGACCCGCGCCGGGGAGCCCCCCACGATGGCCCGCTCCTCCACCACGCCTCTGACCACGGCGCCGGCAGCGACGATGGCGTTGGCACCGATGCTGGTGCCGGGCAGGATCACCGCGCCGTGACCGATCCAGGCCCCGTTCCCGATGATCACGGGATGATGCAGACCGAGTTGCTGGCCGATGGGCGTGTGCAGTTCCTGGTACCCGTGGCCGGCGTCGGAGATGAAGACGTCCTGTCCGCACCAGACGTCGTCGCCAAGGGTGATGGAGGAGTGGGCAGTCAGGCTGCAGCGGGCGCCGATGACGCACCGGTCCCCGATCACGAGAGCCCGATCCGAAATGTTGGCGTCTGCGGGACCGTAGCCAGCGGACAGCGTGACCTGTCGGCCGATCAGGGTCTGAGCCCCGATGTGGATCGATCCGACGTTCATCAGCGTGGCGGCGGGGAAGCCGATGGCGCTGCCCTTGCCCAAGTGACCGAAGTCGTCGCCGAGTCGGGTCCCAGGCACGACCTCACCGATCCGCTCGATCCATCGCCACGACGCCAGCACCCCGGCGTTCAGGACGCGCTTGCCTCGGTTCACCCCGCGAGACTAGTGGTCCTCGCCCGCCGCGTTCTCGCCCGTTCCAATTGAGCGACCCAGCGACCGACTACGTCCACGGAACTCCGCGATCACTCGGCCGTCATCCCTGGACACCGTGACGTCGTACAGGCCTGACCGTCCGCGCAGGGCCCGTTCCACCGCCGTAGCCGTCAACTCATCCCCGACCCGGCTGGCTTCAAGGAAGGTGACCTCGAAGCCGCTCGCCACCGTGACGGTGCCGTGCGAGTTGCAGGCGAGCGCGAAGGCGCTGTCCGCCAGCGAGGACACGAGGCCACCGTGGGCTGAACCCCAGCCGTTGATCATGTCGTCCCGAACCACCATCGACACGACAGCTCGCCCCGGGCCAACCTCGACCAGCCGCATGCCCAGCGCTCGGCTCGCGGCGTCCTGGGCCCACATGGTTTCGGCTGCACGCTGCGCCGCGGCGTGCTCATCACGTTCAGCTGAGGACATGGGTCGGAGTCTCGTGTGCCGCCACCGTCGTGTCCAGCGTCCTGCTTCACTGAACCGAAACCCGAACCAGGTCTCAGACCCCGTACGTGGCCCTTTCAGTCAGTGCTTGGGTTCGCCGGAGCCGGAGCCACTGCCGGGGCTTGCGTGGGGGACTCTGCCGTAGGTGTCGAAGCCGGCGACGGCACAGGAGCGGCCTCACTCCCGGCGCCCGCCTCGCTCGACGGGGCCACGCCCGCCGGACGACTCCCTCGGCCCTTGCCCCGCCGGGAGGA
>CBDTZB010000109.1:0-7363 GCA_965364795.1 uncultured Nocardioides sp. | reverse complement strand
GTTCGCCGACTCCGCTGCCACCATCACCTGTTGGGCCATGGGCATCACCCAGCACCGCAACTCGGTGGCCATCGTCAAGGAGATCACCAACGTCGCCCTGGCGCAGGGAAACATCGGCAAGCCCGGTGCTGGCCTGTGCCCGGTCCGGGGTCACTCTAACGTCCAGGGCGACCGGACGATGGGGATCTGGGAGAAGGTTCCCGACTCCTTCCTCGACGCGCTGGAAGCCGAGTTCGGTTTCGAGCCGCCACGCGAGCACGGGTTCGACACCGTCGCCGCCGTGGAGGCCTTGCGCGACGGCAAGGCGAAGGTGTTCTTCGGGATGGGCGGCAACTTCGTGGCCGCGGTGTCGGACACCGAGGTGACCGAGAAGGCTTTCGGGAACGCCGAGCTCACGGTGCACGTCTCCACCAAGCTCAATCGTTCACATGTGGTCACCGGACAGGAAGCGCTGATCCTTCCCGCGCTGGGACGCAGTGAGAAGGACCGCACCGGCGGCATCGACCAGCGGGTCACCGTCGAGGACTCCATGTCCGCCGTTCACGCCTCCCACGGACCGCTCAAACCCGCTTCGCAACATCTGCGCTCCGAGGTCGACATCGTCTGCTCGTTGGCTCAGGCGGTGTTGGGCGGTCGCCACGGGATCGACTGGGCTGCCATGCGCGACGACTACACCAGGATTCGCGACCACATCTCCCGCGTTGTCCCCGGCTGCGAGGGGTACGACGAGCGCGCCCGTCAGCCGGGCGGGTTCGTCCTCCCGCACCCGCCACGCGATTCGCGGACCTTCCCGACCGCCACCGGCAAAGCGATGTTCGCGGTCAGCCCCACCACGATCCTCGAGGTGCCGGAAGGGCGTCTGCTGTTGCAGACCATGCGCTCCCACGACCAGTTCAACACCACCATCTACGGTCTCGACGACCGCTACCGCGGGGTCTCGGGTGGGCGACGAGTGATCTTCGTCCACCCCGACGACATAGCGATGCTCGGCCTGGCCGACGGCGAGATCGTCGACCTGGTCAACGAGTGGAACGGCCGAGAACTGCGCGCCGACGCGTTCCGGATCGTGGGTTACGACCAGCCTCGAGGCTGCGCCGCGGCGTACTACCCCGAGACGAACCCGCTCGTGCCCCTCGACTCGGTGGCCGAGCACAGCAACACCCCCGCATCGAAGTCCGTGATCGTGCGGCTCGACCGACGCTCCTGAATCCGCGAGTCGGCGCGAGTTGACGTCTGTGGGGCCGCGAGTCGGCGCTAGTTGTTCAACGTGCGCCGACTCGGCCTGATTTGGGCGTCAAGACGCGCCGACTCGCGATGGGGCAGGATGGAACTTCCGAGAAACCAGAGCGAGGAATGACGTGCCCGGTATCGAGATCCTGACCCCGCGCGAGGTGCCCCTCGGTGGCTTACGCGCCATGACCGTACGACGCACGCTGCCGCAGCGGCAGCGCTCCCTGATCGGCGCCTGGTGCTTCGTAGACCACTACGGCCCTGACCTGGTGGAGGACACCGCGGGCATGGTCGTCCCTCCGCACCCGCACACCGGGTTGCAGACCGTGAGCTGGCTCTTCGGTGGCGAGATCGAGCACCGCGACAGCGCGGGTCACGAGGCGAAGGTGCAGCCGGGCGAGGTGAACCTGATGACCGCCGGGCGGGGCATCAGCCACTCGGAGTACTCCACCGAGTCGACCCGCTACCTGCACGGGGCCCAACTGTGGGTGGCCCTGCCGGATGAGGCACGTCATACCGATCCGACGTTCGCGCACTACGCGCCCGAACCGGTGACCGGAGAGGGCTGGCGGGCGCTGGTGTTCCTCGGATCCCTCCTCGGCTCCACCTCCCCTGTGGAGACGTTCACCCCCCTCCTGGGGGTGGAGATCCGACTCGAACCCGGCACCACCCTGAGGTTCGACGCCGACCCGACCTACGAGTACGGCGTCCTGGTCGATGACGGTGCCGTGACCGTGAGCGGCGAGGTCGTGCAGCCGGACGAGCTCGCCTTCATCGCTCCCGGCGGCGAGTCGATCCGTCTCGACGCGGGCGAAGACCCAGTGCGCCTGTTGCTGCTCGGCGGTCCGCCGTTCGGTGAAGAGATCGTGATGTGGTGGAACTTCATCGGCCGCACCCACGAGGAGATCGTGGGGTACCGGGCGGACTGGCAGGCGCAGATCGAACGCGATGGCGCGATCGTGGAGGATAGCCAGGAGGTCGCGGAGGGTCGTTTCGGCGTGGTCGCCAACGATCATGCAGCACCGATCCCGGCGCCACCGCTGCCCAACGCGCGCCTCAAGATGCGTCGCTGACCCTCTTGCTGAGCCCGCCGCCCCCCAGGGTGGTTGTCGTGACCTGGAGGTGAGGACAGGATGGGCGAATGGCCACCTCCAGCGATAACTACGACTTCTCCAACCTCAAGGCGACGTTTCTCAACTGCACTCTCAAGAAGAGTCCTGAACTCAGTCACACCGAGGGGCTGATCGATGCGAGCGCGGCCTTGATGCGCAAACACGGCGTCGAGGTCGACGTGATCCGCCCGGTTGACCACGACATCGCGATCGGCGTCTACCCCGACATGCGCGAACACGGGTGGGAGTCCGACGCCTGGCCCGACCTCTACCCCGGGATCCTGGCGAGCGACATCCTGGTCATCGGTGGTCCGATCTGGTTGGGCGACAACTCCAGCATCACCAAGGTCGTCATCGAGCGGCTCTACGCCCTGTCCGGCGAACTCAACGATGCCGGTCAGTCGATCTTCTACGGCCGTGTCGGCGGCTGCCTGATCACCGGCAACGAGGACGGCATCAAGCACTGCGCCATGAACATCCTCTACAGCTTGGGTCACGTCGGCTACACCATTCCGCCCCAGGCCGACGCCGGCTGGATCGGCGAGGCGGGTCCGGGGCCGTCGTACCTCGATGAGGGCAGTGGTGGTCCCGAGAACGACTTCACCAACCGCAACACCACCTTCATGACCTGGAATCTCATGCATATGGCGAAGGCGCTGAAGGCCGCCGGCGGAATCCCCGCCTACGGCAACGTGCGTCCCGCGTGGAGCGATGGCGAGCGGTTCGACTGGGAGAACCCCGAATACCGGTCCTGACCTCGCGGGTAGGGCAGGATGCGCTCTTGTGAGTGAGGGCGACGGCGGACCGGTTCTAGGCGAGGACGACGCGCTGCCCCGCTGCCCCTGGGCAGGTACGACGCCCGGCACGATGCGCGACTATCACGACGCCGAGTGGGGCAACCGGGTCTCGGGCGAGTCGGCGTACCTCGAGCGGCTGACCCTCGAGGCGTTCCAGTCAGGTCTTTCTTGGTCGACGATCCTGAACAAGCGGGAAGCCTTCCGGCAGGTGTTCGCAGGCTTCGACGCGGAGAACGTGGCGGCCTTCGACGCAGCCGACGTCGAACATCTGATGGCCGACGTCCGGATCGTGCGCAACCGACGCAAGATCGAGGCGGCGGTCACCAACGCCGCGGCGACCATCGACCTGCGCGAACACGACGGACTGGAGAGCCTGGTGCTGTCCTTCGCCCCGGCAACGGCGCCAGCCCCGCGGGTCGTCACCGAGCAGCAGACCACCTCAGCGGATTCGGTGGCGCTGTCGAAGGAACTCAAGCGCCGCGGGTTCGCTTTCGTGGGCCCGACCACCATGTTCGCGCTGATGGAGGCGATCGGCGTCTTCGACCCCCATCTGGTCGGCTGTCACCGGCGTGGGGCGTGATCGGGTGCTGATCAAGGGTCTGCTCGCGCTGTTGGGGTGCCAACTGCTGGGCGAGGTGGTCGTTCTCCTCACCGACGTACCCATCCCGGGCCCTGTCATCGGCATGGTGCTGCTCTTCGCCTACCTGCAGATCCGTTCGACCCCCGACGAGGCGGCGGTCGTGCGCACGGGGCAGGCCCTGTTGACGCACCTCCAGCTCTTCTTCGTCCCCGCCGGGGTCGGCGTGGTCGCCTACGTCGCCGTCCTGCGGGCCGACGCCCTGCCGATCGGCGCCGCTGTGGTCGGATCCTGGATCCTCGGGCTGGCCGTCGTGGGTTGGAGCACCGCTCTCCTGAGTCGCTTTCTGACCCGCCCGGCTCGTCCGGAGGAGGCTCCATGACCGGGGTAGTCCCTGACGCTTGTGCGAGGTCGCGCGGCGTGTCGTCGCACAAGCGTCCGGGACTATCCCGGCGCGGACGGGGCGGGAGGAAGCGATGAGGGACTTGGTGGATTCCCCTATCTTCTTGCTGACGTTGACGATCGCTGCCTATCACCTCGGCTGCGTGCTGAAGGAACGAACCGACGGGCATCCGCTGGCCCAGCCGGCCCTGATCGCGATCCTCATCGTCGGATCCGCCATCACCCTTCTGGACGTGAACTACCCGGACTACCGGTCTGCGACGGAACTGATCGCCTTCTGGCTGGGTCCGGCGACGGTGGCGCTCGCCGTACCCCTGCATCGACAGGCGCATCGTCTGCGTGGTCTGTGGGTGCCGATGCTCACCGCGCTGACGGCGGGCGCGACGGTGTCGGTGGGAAGCGCGATCCTCCTGGTCCGAGCCTTGGGCGGTGACGCGACCCTGGAGGCCACGCTCGCGCCCAAGGCGGCCACGACCCCGGTCGCGATCGCTCTGTCGGAGCGCATCAACGGGTTGCCGCCCCTAACGGCCGCCCTGGCCATCGTTGTCGGACTGCTCGGAGCCGTCGCCGGCCCTGCGGTGATGACGCTGCTGCGGATTCGCGAACCCCGGGCCCGGGGCCTCGCGTTGGGCGCGGTCTCTCACGGCATCGGTACGTCGCGACTGCTGCACGACGACGAGGTGCAGGGCGCCTTCGCAGGGCTGTCGATGGGGCTGACCGCGCTGGCCATCAGCCTCGTGCTGCCGTTGGTCATCCTCGTTCTGGGCTAGTCAACCTCGCACGCCTCGCCGGGCTCGGGCGGTATCGACACCGAAAGCGCGACTCGTCGGTAGCCTCGACGCCCATGACGCGCGTACACGCTTTCACCGACGATGCCCTGGGCCACTTCGACACGGTCGGACTCGTGGAGGCCATCCAATCCGGCGACGTGGCGATTCCGGAGGTCGTCGATGCCGCCATCGCCCGGGTGCGACAGATCGACCACGAGCTGAACGGCGTCGCCTTCGCCGACTACGGACGCGCACGGGCCGAGGCCCGCACCCCTCGAGGTGGCTACTTCGCGGGTGTCCCCACCTTCATCAAGGACAACGTCG
The DNA here is from genome assembly GCA_965364795.1 of uncultured Nocardioides sp. Lineage (GTDB taxonomy): Bacteria > Actinomycetota > Actinomycetes > Propionibacteriales > Nocardioidaceae > Nocardioides. Next base: position 2,151 of record CBDTZB010000109.1, on the reverse strand, counting down.
ACGTCGCAGGGATGCCCACGGCCCATGGCACCGACGCCTGGGTCAGCCGTCCGTCCGCGAAGGACGGCGACTTCGCCCAGATGACGCTGGCCACGGGACTGATCCCGCTGGGCAAGTCCCAACTCTCGGAGTACGGCTTCAGCGCCTCCGCCGAGCACCCGCGCCTCGGCCCCGTGCGCAACCCGTGGTCACCCGACCACACGGCTGGTGCGAGTTCGGCAGGTTCGGCGGCGATGGTGGCTGCCGGCGCGGTCACCATCGCGCACGCGAACGACGGCGGCGGCTCTATCCGGATCCCCGCCTCGGTCAACGGCCTGGTGGGGCTCAAACCGACCCGCGACCGCCTCGCCCAGGACAAGTTGATGCGAGACATGCCGATCCGCATCGTCTCCGACGGTGTGGTGACCCGCTCGGTGCGCGACACCGCGGCGTACTTCCGCGAATGCGAATCGGTCTACCGCAACCTTGAACTCCCGCCGATCGGCGACATCACCCGCCCCGGACGCAAGCGACTGACCATCGCGCTGCAGACCGAGGGGATCGGCCAGAGCGCGTCGCCCGAGATCACCGACTTGACCCTGAAGACCGCCGCGCTGCTTGAGGAACTCGGTCACACGGTCGTCCAAGCCGAGGTCCCGGCCGACGAGTCGTTTCCCGAGGACTTCCTGCTCTACTGGTCGGTTCTCGCCAGCTTCATGGTGGCCACCGGCCGCAAGGACCACGGCCGCAGCTGGGACAAGTCCCAGCTCGACAACCTCACACATGGCCTGGCTCGGCACGCTCGCCGCAACATTCATCGGGTCCCGGGCGCCCTGCGTCGGCTCAAGAAGGCGGAGCGCGCGTCGGCTCGCTTCTATGAGAAATATGACATGTCACTCACGCCGACCCTGGCCGCCGAGACGCCTCGCATAGGTCACCTCGACCCCACTCAGGACTATGGCGACATCGTCGACGCACTCCTGTCCTGGGTCGCGTTCACGCCGTGGCACAACATCACGGGCGACCCGGCGATCTCGCTTCCCCTGGCCACCACGGCCTCCGGTCTGCCCCAGGGAATGATGTTCGGAGCCCCGGCAGGCCACGAGGCGACCCTGTTGGGCCTGGCCTACGAACTCGAGGAAGCGCGGCCCTTCGCCGCCACCCACGCCTGACCCACGAACTTCGTCGAATGGGGACGCGAAGTTCGCCAAATGGGGCCGTGGCACGTCGTACATCCCCATCAAGCGAACTTCGGCGCCCCATCAGGCGAACTTCGTGAGGGATCAGCGGCGTACGACGAGGAGGGTCTGGGCGGAGCGGGCAACGAGACCCGCCTCGTCGTAGACCGAGGAGGTGCAGACCCCGACCGCCCCGGTGCCGAGGGTGGTCTCAGCCTCGACGCACACCCACTCACCCACGGGTGGGCGCAGGACGTGCACAGTGAGTTCGGTGTTGAGGAACGCCCAGGCGGCGAGATCCAGGGCAGCACTGATGCCGGACGCGGAGTCCACGCAGGCCAGCACCCGTTGAGCGGGACTGATCGGCTCGCCCTCGACAAGGTCCGGGGATCGCATCCAGGCGACGCCCGACCCCGGTTCTTCGAGCCCGCCGCTGATCCAGCGCCACTCGATCGCGTCGAGGTAACCGCCGTTCCAATCCGCGGGTCGAGGGCGCGGCCCGCCGTCGCTGGGGGAGTGCCCGGGCGGCTGGTCCACCCCGGGACCCTCGCTGTGCTCGGGAAGCAACCAGGCGCGTGCCGTGGCAACCACGCGGTTCGCCGTGGCGTCGTGCAACTCCGCCTCGGCCAGCGCCACCGACCGGCCGGGCCGGATCACACGAGCGACCGTGGTCAACGGCCCCACAGGGACCGGTCCCCACAACTCGACGGTGATCCGTCCGATGACTCGACCTTGAGCCTCAGGAAGGTTCTCGATGGCCCTCGTCAGCAGGGCCGAGGGCGGTCCGCCGTGTTGCGCCAGATTAGTCCAAGGGCCAGCCGTTGTCCGTGCAGAATCGAAGGTGTCGTGGCCCTCAAGCGCCCGTGCCGACGGGCTGTAGAAAGCCGGACCCAGATCCGATTTCTCGATCACGCATCCTCCTGTGTAGTCTCTTCCGCTGTTGCCCCTTTAGCTCAGTCGGCAGAGCGTCTCCATGGTAAGGAGAAGGTCTACG
>CBDTZB010000108.1:0-7368 GCA_965364795.1 uncultured Nocardioides sp. | reverse complement strand
GCCACCGAGATGTGCATCCTCACCGACGGTGACGAAGGCCTCTTCGCGTCGTACTCCGACGTTCAGTTCCTGGGTCCGGTGAGAGCCGGTGACGTCCTGGAGATCACCTGCGAGCTCGTCCGGGTGGGCCGAAGGTCACGCGTCATGGACTTCGCGGTGTACGTCTCGGCTCGCGGAGCGGCGACCGAGCAGTCGCCGGGGGCTGCGGAAGTTCTGGCGACTCCGATCCTGGCCACGACCGCAACCGGGACTGTCGTCGTCCCGGAGCCCGTGGGGCACGAGTGACGAAACGTGACGGCTCGCAAGCGACACGCCGAAGTAGTCCAATTTCTTTTAGGAAATCTTGCTCATCTGCCCACCGCGCTGACCTGCGGTAACGCGCATCTTCGCAGGTCAGAGCCCAGTTGACACCGGGCTCCAGGATGGATTGCATAGCCCTCGTTCGCTCATGTAGATCGTGGACGGAAGACCAACTTCTGGGTGACCAACGACGGAGGGTGTTGCGCCATACACCTGTCCGCGATGTGCACAGGGAAGCGGGTCGGCCACTGCGAGAGCGAGCCGGAAGGGGTCCAGGACCCCCCTTAGATAACGTTCTTGTCCCGTCAGCCGGGCGGATTCGGGAACGGTGCGACGGGAGTCTGGACCCCTCCGGTTCTCTGCAGAACCATCAGGTGTGACGCGGTACGGTTCGTCTGTGCTGATCAGGATCGCCGGCGCGGCCATAGCCGGCGCCGCCCTGTCGCTGGCCTACGAACCCGTCGCCTTCGCCTACCTCGTGCCGGTGTGCATCGCCGCTCTGGGTCTGGTGACGCATGCTGTCCGAGCGCGGTTCGGATTACTGCTCGGATCAGTGTTCGGATGCGCTTTCTATCTCCCGCACACTTACTGGCTGAGCCAGTCGATCGGCGTGGGGCCCTGGTTGGCCCTGTCGTTGGCGATTTCGATGTTCTTCGGGACTTTCGGCTTGGTCGCAGCGCTCTTCCGGCGGCTGCCCCTCTGGCCGCTGTGGGCGGCTGTCGCCTGGGTTGCCGTTGAATACCTGCGCAGCACCTGGCCCTTCAGCGGGATGCCGTGGGGGAGGCTTTCGTTCGCGGTGGTGGACACCCCCGCGGCGCACGCCCTGGCCTATGTGGGCACCACGGGAGTTTCCTTCCTCCTGGCGCTCACGGGATTCGGACTGAGCTGGGTCGTGCTCGCCACGGGCCGCGATCGACTCGTGGGTGCAGGGCTCTTAGCCGCGGTGGTCGTGGTGACTCTGGCGCCCGCGGCCCTGCCCTACCGACTGGACCCGAAGGGGACGGCGGTGGTCGCGGCCGTCCAGGGCAGCGTGCCGGGTAGGGGCAACGACGTTCTGGCCGACTCGGCCGGTCTGACGCGCAACCACCGAGACGCCACGATCGAGTTGGCTCAAGACGTCCGGGCCGGTCGGGTGTCGGCACCCGACTTCGTGCTGTGGCCGGAGAACTCGACCGCCTCAGACCCGTTCTTCGACTCGGGGGTCAGGGCCGACCTGGACGGCGCCGCCTCTGCAGTTGGCGTTCCAGTCCTCGTCGGAGCCATCGTGGATGGCGGTCCTGGAGAGATCCTCAATCAGGGGCTGGTCTGGGATCCGGTGACCGGGTCAGGCGATCGCTACACCAAACACCATCCGGTCCCCTTTGGGGAATACATCCCCTTCCGCTCCTATCTCGACGGTGCGTTCGCTCAGCTCGATCGGGTTCCCCGGGACATGCTTCGCGGCGTACGACGCACCCCCCTGGAGGTGGCCGACGTGTCGCTGGCCAACTCGATCTGCTTCGACATTGCCTACGACGACGCGATCTACGACCAGGTACGCCGTGGCGCCGAGTTGCTCACCGTGCAGACCAGCAACGCGGTCTTCATCTTCACCGACCAGGTCGATCAGCAGTTCGCCATCACGCGTCTGCGCGCTATCGAGAGCGGCCGCTGGTTGGTGGTGGCTTCCACCAACGGCATCTCGGGGGTGGTGGCTCCTGATGGTTCGGTGGTGGCTGTCACCGAGCGACTGGAGCAGGACGTGCTGGTGGAGGAGGTCGAGTTGATGGCGGGAACCACCCCGGCCGTGTGGATGGGTCTCTGGCCGGCGCGGCTGTCGTGGGCCGTCACGTTCTTGGGTTTGATCCTGTGTTTGATCACGTATTCTCGTAGGCATCGAGAGTCTCCGGGAAGCACCGGCCCTCAACCGACAGTGCAGATGGAGCAGCGATGACGTGGGAGGACCTGGGGCCGGGCGTGATGGTTGTCCCCACCTTCAACGAAGCTGAGAACATCGGCCCGATCCTGGCGCGTCTCCGCGCGGCACAACCGTCTCTCGATGTGTTGGTGGTGGACGACGAGTCTCCGGACGGCACCGGCAGGATCGCCGACGAGATGGCGGCCGCAGACGCGCAGATCCATGTCGAGCATCGGACGGCCAAGGGCGGTCTCGGAGCCGCCTACCTCCACGGCTTCGACTGGGCGCTTCAGCGCGGCTACGAGATCATCGGCGAGATGGACGCCGACGGTTCACACCAACCAGAGCAACTCGGCCGGTTGTTGGAGGTCCTCCCCGACGCTGATCTGGTGATCGGTTCGCGGTGGGTGCCCGGCGGCTCGGTCGTCAACTGGCCCCTGCACCGCTCCGCCCTTTCGCGCGGAGGCAATCTCTACGTCCGCCTTCTGCTGGGCATCTCGGTGCGCGACGCCACGGCTGGGTTCCGGCTCTTCCGGCGGGGGACCCTCGAGAAGATCGACCTGGCCCAGGTTCGCTCCACCGGCTACGTCTTCCAGACCGATCTGGTGACCAGGACACTTCAGGCCGGGCTAACGGTGCGCGAAGTTCCGATCGAATTCATCGAACGCGAGCGGGGGGAGTCCAAGATGAGTGGGACCGTAGCCGCCGAGTCACTGGCCAGGATCACTCAATGGGGCATCTCCGAACGGCGCGATCAAGTGCGGAGCCGACTGGCTCGTCGACGCGACACGAAAACGTCCCGGAGGAGTGGCTCATGACCCAACCGCGACGTCGCCTGGGCCCGCTGGTCCTGTTGGCCTTTCTGATCGTCCCGGTCATCGAGATCTACGTACTGATTCAAATCGGTCAGGTGATCGGTGCCTGGTGGACGATCCTCCTGCTCGTGCTCGACAGCATCATCGGCGCCTGGTTGATCCGCCGTGAAGGCGCCAAAGCCTTCGCAGCGCTCCGCTCAGCGCTCAACAGTGGACGGATGCCCGGCCCCGAGTTGGCCGATGGTGCCCTGATCCTGATCGGCGGCACGCTGATGCTGACGCCGGGCTTCGTCACCGACCTCTTCGCCGCCCTACTGATCCTGCCCCTGACCCGCCCGTTGTTCCGCGCGCTTCTGGCCCGAGCGGTCACCGCCCGCCTGACGGTCGTGCCCATGTCCACTCCGGGATCGGGCCCTGCCCAGGGCCGAGGCCCCCAAAATGCCAATCGCCCCAGACCAACCGATCCAACGGTGATCCGAGGCGAGGTCATCGACGACTAAGGTCGCCGAAAGAGGCGTCAGGCAGTTGCCTTGCGCTTCTTGGTGTTGCGGTGCAGGTGAGCCGGCCCGATGGCACCGCCGCGGAGCAGGTCAATCCGCTCCTTGAGGATGTCCTCGAGTTCCTTCTCAGACCGCCGCTCAAGCAGCATGTCCCAGTGCGTGCGGACAGGCTTCTCGGGCTTGACGATCTTCTCGATCCCGGAGGTGCTCTCGCCCTCGGCGCCGCACTTGGGGCATTCCCACACTGCGGGCACATCGGCCTCGACCGACATGGTGATCTCGAATTCGTGCGCCTGAGGGCACCGGTATCCGATTTGCTGACGTGCGGCGAACTCGATGCCGCGCTCGTCCTCGAAACTCTGGCCTCCGAGTCGTGCGCCGCGTAGGGTGCGCTCCGCCATGAGGGACCTCCAAATAGTAGGCGTTGGGACAGGGGTTTACCCGCCTCAATCGGTTCAACGGTACCCATGGTCCCAAGATTCCAATCCCACGTCATATCCTCGCCCTCTGTGGCGGAGAACACAAGGCGGGATCGCCCGAGAGTAGCCGCTCGGCCGTTCGACCCTCAGACCACCTCGGGGGCCCGGTTTCCGGCCTGCTCGATCCCCTTCGCGGTGTCCACCTTCATCAGGATGGCGCCACCGATGGCGAAGAAGCCCACGAGGGCGAAGATCGCCGGGCGGTAGGAGCCCGTGAGCTGGTAGACCACGCCGAAAACCAGGGTGCCCATCCACGAGGTGCCGCGGTCCATCGCGTGATAAAAGCTGAAGAACTCAGCTTCTTTTCCGGCTGGGATCAACAGCGAGAAGTAGGACCGGGCCAGTGCCTGGGTCCCGCCGAGGACGATTCCGATCGCGGCCCCGAGCATCAGGAAGAAGACCAACTGCTCCTTCGGCAGCACCAGGGCAACGGTCACGATCACCATCCAGATCGCCAGCCCAGCGAGGATGACCTTCTTAGCCCCGTACACCCCGGCCAGCCGACCGAAGGCGAGCGCGCCGCCGACCGCGACGAACTGCACGAGCAGGAACGTCGCGAGCACCGTGCCCAGCGGGAAGCCCAACTCCTCGGTGCCGTAGATGGAGGACTGCGAGATGACTGTCTGGATGCCGTCGTTGAAGAAGAGGTAGGCCACCAGGAACGTCAGGGCCACCGGGTAGTGGCGCATCTCCTTCAGGGTGCGCCACAGTTGCCCGAAGCTCTGGGACAAGATGCCGCCCTCGACCACCTTCACCTCGACCGGCGGGCGGTTGTGGATCCCCCGGAAGGGGATGAAGGTGAAGGCGGCCCACCACACTGCAGCGGAGAGCATGCTGATCCGCACGGCCATGCCCTCAGTCATGCCGAAGGATTCGTAGAAGGTGACGATCACGAAGTTGAGCGCCAGGAGGAGTCCACCGCCGGCGTACCCCATCGCCCAGCCGCGGCTGGAGACGCCGTCGCGCTCATCCTCGGTGGAGATCAGCGGCAAGATGGCGTCGTTAAAGACTGCTGAAGCTGCGAAGCAGAGGTTCGCGACCAGGAAGGCCACCACGCCGAGTTGCCAGTTGTCTCCGGTGACGAAGAACAGCATTGCGGCCGCGGCCGCGCCCACCCACGCGAACCCGGCCAGAAGGTCTTTCTTTCGCGCCGTCCGGTCGGCGACCGCGCCCAGGATGGGCAGCAGGAGAGCCGAGATGATGGTGGAGGCGGTGATCACGAACGCCGGAAGGGCTCCCGGAGCGATGGAGATCCCGATGACCGAGATGCGGTTGTCCACCGCGGCCTCGTCGGCGATGGCTTTGATGTAGGGCCCGAAGAGAACTCCAGCCACGGTGGTCGCGAAGGCACTGTTCGCCCAGTCGTAGAAGTACCAGGAGCGTTGCTCCTTGCGCCGCTGAAGCGGGCTGAGATCCGCGATCGGCGTGGGAACAGAGTTCATGGGGTTGCCTTCCATTGGGAGCGCTCGATCAGCACGGCCTTGAGCAGATCGGTCCGGTCGGTCATCAGACCATCAACGCCGCGATCGAGAAGGTCATGCATCTCGGCGGGGTCGTCGATGGTCCAAACGTGTACGTGTTTCCCCGCCGCGTGGGCCCGGCGGATGAGCCAGGAACTGGCGATCAGGAGTCGCCCCTGACGGTGGGGGATCTGTAGGGCGTCGACCCGACGACGGGTCACGAAGTCGGCCAGGCGCCCGCTCGGAAGCAGGACATAGGCCGCGACCTGGATCGGGCTGGCCGAGGTGGGCACCCGCCCCCGAGTCAGTTTCCGGAACCGGACCAACCGCCGGTAGGAGAAGGAACCGATCAGAACACGGTCCCAGGCATCGTGTTCGCGAACGAACTGCGCCATCGCTGATACGGCCGGATCCGACTTCAGGTCGATGTTGAAGCGGACCTCAGGCAGCGCCTCGAACAGTTCGGCGAGGGTGGGAATCTGTTCGCGTCCACCGATCCTGGCGCGGCGGACCTCAGCCAGCGTCAGGTCGCCGATCGCCCCGCGTTGATCGGTGACGCGGTCCAGGACCGTGTCGTGGAACGCGAGCAACACACCATCAGCCGTGAGATGCACATCGGTTTCGATGTAGGTGTACCCGAGACCGGCCGCGTGCCGGAAGGCGGCCATGGTGTTCTCGAGGCCCTCGATCTCCGGGTGGTAAGCCCCGCCGCGGTGGGCGAAGGCGGCTACGGCGCCCTCGGTCCGACTCTCGTCCAGATAGGCGAAACCGGTGTGGGGGCTCCCAGGGGTGACGGTGCTCACCGTCGCAGTATGGACCCCCGAGGGTCCAGACGTCTCCGGGCACGCCCGCTGAGAGGTTCCTCAGGTTGCGCGGTTCTCGGGCGTCGCGGCCCTCAGATGTCGCGGAAGGTCTCGATGTTGGCGCCCAAGAGATTCAGCCGCTCCGCGAGATCCTCATAGCCACGGTGGATAACATAGGTGTTGCGCAGCACCGACGTGCCTTTGCAGGCCAGCATGGCCAAAAAGAGTACGACGGCAGGGCGCAAAGCCGGCGGGCACATCAGTTCGGCGCCGGTCCAGTGAGTGGGTCCGTCGATCATCACTCGGTGTGGGTCAAGCAGCTTGACCTGACCACCGAGTTTGTTGAGGTCGGTGAGATAGATGGCGCGGTTCTCATAGACCCAGTCGTGCAAGAAGGTCTGGCCGTGGGCCGTCGCCCCGATGATGGCGAAGAACGGCAGGTTGTCGATGTTGATGCCGGGAAACGGCATCGGGTGGATCTTGTCCAACGGCGCCCGCAACTGCGAGGGGGACGTGGTCAGATCGACAAGACGCGTGTGACCGTTGGCTGCGGCGTACTCCTCGGTGCGGGTGTAGGAGAAACCCATCTCTTCGAGGACGGCTAGTTCGATCTCCATGAACTCGATCGGCACCCGCCGGATGGTGATCGAGGACTGGGTGACCACGGCGGCGGCGACCAGGGACATGGCCTCGATCGGGTCCTCGCTCGGGGCGTAGTCGACGTCGACATCGATGACCTCACGTCCGGTGACAGTCAGGGTGGTGGTGCCGATGCCTTCGATCTCCACGCCGAGGCGGAGCAGGTAGAAGCACAGGTCCTGGACCATGTAGTTCGACGAGGCATTACGGATGACGGTGGTGCCGGGGTTCAACGCGGCCGCCATGAGCGCGTTCTCGGTGACCGTGTCACCGCGCTCGGTCAGCACGATCGGGCGGGTCGGTTCGATGTCGCGGTCGACCGACGCGTGATACATCCCGTCGGTCGCCTTCACGTCCAGACCGAAGGGACGCAGAGCGGACATATGGGGCTCCACGGTGCGGGTGCCCAGATTGCAGCCACCGGCGTACGGCAGATCGAAGCGCTCCGAGCGGTGCAGCAGGGGACCGAGGAACA
>CBDTZB010000107.1:0-7422 GCA_965364795.1 uncultured Nocardioides sp. | reverse complement strand
CCTACGAGAACGGCGGACTCCCGACCAACGAACGGTTGGAGTTCCTCGGGGACTCCGTCCTGGGCGTCGTGGTGACCGAAACGCTCTACACGATGCACCCCGACCTCTCTGAGGGTCGGTTGGCGAAGCTCCGTGCCGCGGTGGTCAACGCTCGTGCGTTGGCCGGAGTCGGCCGGGACATCGGCCTGGGCGAATACGTCAAACTCGGCCGCGGTGAGGAAACCACCGGTGGTCGGGAGAAGGCCTCGATCGTTTCCGACACCGTTGAGGCGGTGATCGGCGCGGTCTACCTCAGCAGCGAGACCATCGACAACGCCGCCGCGGTGATCCACCTCCTGTTCGACCCCCTCATCGAGGCGGCGTCGGCCATGGGGGCGGGCCTGGACTGGAAGACCTCCCTCCAGGAACTCACCGCCACCCACAACTTGGGCGTGCCCGAATACGTCATCACCGACGACGGGCCCGACCACATGAAGACCTTCATCGCGCAGGTCCGTGTCGCAGATCAGCTCTACGGCAACGGCCACGGGCGTTCGAAGAAGGAAGCCGAACAGGGCGCCGCTGAAACGGCGTACGGCGAACTTCTCGCCGCCTTCCCGGAGACCGAACCCGCTTCGGGTGCCTGAGCTTCCTGAGGTCGAGGTCGTTCGGGCCGGTCTCGAGAAGCACGTCGTAGGGGCGAGAGTGACCGCGGTCAGCGTGCTCCACCCACGACCCGTACGCCGCGACCCCGGCGGACCCGAAGGTTTCGCGGGGGCTGTACTCGGCCGCCGGATCGAAGCGGCGAGGCGCCGAGGCAAGTACCTCTGGCTGCCGCTCGACGACGGGAACGCCCTTCTGGCGCACCTCGGGATGAGTGGCCAGATGTTGGTGCAACCAGCCGACGCCGACGACGAACGTCACCTTCGGGTGCGATTCGGGCTCGGCGATACGGCCCGCGGCTCCTCAGATGGGTCCTCGAGCCCTCTTGAACTGCGCTTCGTCGATCAGCGCATGTTCGGTGGGCTGTCCGTCTCGGTGGGGGGAGCAGAACTTCCCTCTGAGATCGCCCACATCGCGCGCGACCCGCTCGATGAAGCCTTCGATGACAAGGAGTTCGTTGCCCGCACCCGGCGGCGTACTTCTGGGATCAAGCGGCTCTTGCTCGACCAGGGACTGATCTCGGGCGTCGGCAACATCTACGCTGATGAGGCCCTCTGGCGGGCTGGCCTCCACGGCGAGCGCCCCGGTGACCGGTTGAAGGTGAGCCAGGTGCGTGACCTGTTGGCCCACGTGCGAGCCGTCATGGGAGAAGCCCTGGCCCAAGGGGGCACGTCCTTCGATGCGCTCTACGTGAACGTCAACGGCCAGTCCGGCTACTTCGACCGGTCCCTACACGCCTACGGGAGAGGGGACGAACCGTGCGACCGGTGCAGTACGCCCATCCGACGGGTTGCGTTCATGAATCGGTCGTCGTACTTCTGCCCCTCCTGCCAGCCGGCTCCAAGAGCCCGTCGGAGGTAGAAGCGCAGGTCAGAGGGGTCGAAGCCTGGACTTGCCCGGCACGGCGCCGAGTGGGACGCTAGAAGACGGCCCGTATCAATGGGCAGAGTCTTGAACGGAAGGTGGACTCATGGCTAAGGCCCTGATCGGATTCGTTAACACCGATCGACACGATCCCCGCCTGGTGGCCGAGAACGCGCGACTTCGTTCTCGCGTCGCCGACTTGGAAGCTGTCGTCCTTCGCCTCGCGGAGGAGAACGACCACCTCGTCGCCACCCGAAGCGCGGATCTTCTCGACCCCCAGATGCAACCCGCCTGACCCGTCTTTTATCGCGATGCGGCGTGACTCCGACCCACGTCGGTCGTTGACTGGGGCATGCGTAGACCTCTCTCGGTACTGGCCTCAGCCATCCTGCTCGGCAGTTCACTCGCTCTCGGTGTTGTAGCCCCTGCTTCGGCGCACGGCGATCGCGATCGCATCGAACGCATGGCGTTGCTCGCTGATGGCACCGACACCGCCCTGGAGAGCGACAACATCGCCCAGTTGTCGAACAACCCCTCGCAGGTCGGCATCTCCGGATGCTTCATGAAGACCGCCCCGCTCTTCGTCACCAGTGGGCTGGACTCCCTGCGGGTCTACAACGTGAGCAACCCGGCGCGTCCCCGTCTGGTGGGCACGCTGCCGAACGTGCTGTTCGAGAACGAGGCGATGAACTGCGGTGAGCGCAGGACCTCGGACGGGATCCGGCGCTACGCCCTGATCGGCGTCGACCTGGTCAACGCCAACCCCTCCGACATCGCGCACACCAACGTCGGTGGCGGCGAACTCATCATCGTCGACGTCACCAACCCGGCCCGCCCGCGCATCATGTCCCGCGCCGAGGGGTCGACCAGCACCCACACCGTCGCGTGCGTGCAGGAGTCGAACTGCACCTACGCCTACTCCGCCGGCAGCCGCGGCAAGTTCTCGATCTTCGACCTGCGCGACTTACGCAACCCGGTCGAGGTCGACCGAGGACCCAAGAAGCCTGGTCTGCAGGCTTTCCCGTCGCCGACCGCCGGGCACAAGTGGAACTTCGACGGCGCCCGCATCGGCACCCACACCGGGTTCGGAGGCGCCTCCATGTGGAGCACCAAGAACCCGGCCCGCCCAAAGCTGATCGTGACGACGGGTAAGGCGGGGGAGGGCACCGACCCGAGGTACCCCGGTTACAACGACTTCATCCTGCACAACTCCTTCCGCCCCAACGCCAAGAAGTTCAAGCCCAACAAGCGCCCTTCGCTCAAGCGCGGGAACGTCCTCCTCATCACCGAGGAAGACTACGAACAGACCGACTGCAGCCGAGCCGGCTCCTTCCAGACCTGGTGGGTCAAGCGACTGAGCACGACCAAGGTCAAGGGGAAGAAGGGCAAGCGGGTCGTCCGTAAGCCGGTCATCGTGCCGCTCGACAAGGTCGAACTCTCCGACCTGGGGAACTTCCCGCTGCCGCGGGGGGCTTTCTGCTCCTCCCACTGGTTCGACTATCGGCCCGGTGGCCTGGTTGCAGCCGGTTTCTACGGCGGCGGCACCCAGATCCTCGACGTGCGCAACCCTCGCGACATCAAGACCTACGCCCACTCGGTCCACGGCCTCTCTGAGGTGTGGGACGCCATGTGGGTGCCGGTGTTCAAGACCAACGGCAAGCAGACCAAGAAGCGCACCAACGTGGTCTACGCGGTGGACCTGGTTCGAGGACTGGATGTCTATGCGGTGGACGTGCCCGGCGACGGTCGAGGTGCGCTGCCGCCCAACGCTCGAACCGGCGCCAGCTTCGATCGCGCGGGAGTGATCCTGCCGTTCGGTCTGGTGGGCGGGGCCATCGGTCTGGCCCTCGCCCTGCGCCGACGTCGGGGTGCGACCGTTTCCTGACCGGTCCCGGCTGGGTCCGGCTCGTGGCCCTGCGGTGACGGTAGGGTGAGGATCGCTAGTCACCCGTGAGCCGAGCAGGAGTGCTGTGTACCTGAAGAGCCTGACCCTCAAGGGGTTCAAGTCCTTCGCCTCGGCGACCACCCTGCAACTCGAGCCGGGCATCACCTGCATCGTGGGGCCCAACGGTTCTGGCAAGTCCAACGTCGTCGACGCCTTGGCGTGGGTGATGGGTGAGCAGGGCGTCAAGAGCCTGCGCGGCGGCAAGATGGAGGACGTCATCTTCGCGGGCACCTCGGGCCGACCGCCCCTGGGCCGCGCTGAGGTCGTGCTGACCATCGACAACTCCGATGGAGCCCTCCCCATCGAGTACGCCGAGGTCACGATCAGCCGCACCATGTTCCGCAGCGGCGGTTCGGAGTACGCCATCAACGGCACCTCGTGCCGGCTCCTCGACGTTCAGGAACTCCTCAGCGACTCCGGGATCGGCCGCGAGATGCACGTCATCGTGGGGCAGGGTCAACTCGACACGATCCTGCACGCCACACCGGAGGACCGACGCGGCTTCATCGAGGAGGCTGCAGGGGTCCTCAAACACCGCAAGCGCAAGGAAAAGGCGCTGCGAAAGCTCGATTCCACGGACGGCAACCTCACTCGTCTGGGTGATCTGCTCAGCGAGATCCGGCGTCAACTCAAGCCGCTTGGTCGTCAGGCGGAGGTGGCGCGTCGAGCAGCGACCGTCCAGGCGGACGTCCGTGACGCCCGGGCCCGTCTCCTGGCCGATGACCTGGTGACGGCCCGAACGGCTCTGGAGCAGGAGATGGCCGACGAATCGGTTCTTCTCGAGCGGCGGGCCGTGGTCGAGGCGCAGTTGACGCAGGCCCGCGAGACGGAGGCTGCGATCGAGGCGGCCCTGCGCGAGGACCTACCGGCCCTGGCCGCGGCCCAGGACACCCAATCGTCGCTTAGCAGTCTTCGTGAGCGGCTCCGTGGCACCGAGTCATTGGCCGCGGAGCGGGTTCGCAATGCCGCAGGCGCCTCCGACGGTGACCGTCACCAGGGGCGTGACCCGGACCAGCTCGAGGCCGAGGCGACGCGGGTCCGTGAGCAGGAGCAGACCATCGGCGCAGAGGTGGAGGCGAACCGCGGCACCCTCGAGAACGCGGTGGCGGCCAAACATCGTGCTGAGGAGGCAGCGGCCGAGGAGGACCGTCGGGTCGCCGGACTGCAGCGTGCGGCCGCGGATCGTCGTGAGGGGCTGGCCCGCTTGCACGGCCAGGTCAACACTGTCCGGTCCCGTGCCGCAGCAGCGGACGATGAGATCGGTCGCCTGGAACTCTCCCGTGAGGAGGCGAAGGCGCGCGCTGACCGCGCTGAGCGCGACTTCACGGCCCTGGAGACCAAGGTCGCGGGGCTGGACGCTGGCGAGGAGGGCCTCGACGCCGAGCACGAAGCGGCCGTGACCTCTCTCGATGCCGTGGAAGAGCTCCTGATCAAGGCCCGCGAAGAAGCCCAACAGGCCGAGCAGGACCGGTCCACCTACGCAGCGCGCAAAGAGGCGCTCGAGATGGGGCTGAACCGGAAGGACGGCGCAGGCGCGTTGCTGGCCGCGTCCGACGAGGTGGCCGGGTTGTTGGGGTCGGTGGCCGCACTCCTCACCGTTCGGGCGGGCTTCGAGCCCGCCATCGCGGCCGCGCTCGGCTCCGCTGCTGACGCGATCGCGGTCGCCGACGTCGGCTCCGCCATCACCGCCGTCGATCATCTGCGCACCGCCGACCTCGGTCGCGCCGGGCTCCTGCTCGCGGGCGGCTCCGTCGACAGCGAGCCGTGGCCCGGGCTTCCCGACGGTGCGTCGTACGCCGTGGATGCGGTCGAGTGCCCCGACGACCTCACCGCTTCGCTCACCCGACTGCTCCACAAGGTGGCGGTGGTCGACGATCTTGATGCGGGTCGGCGACTAGTCGCCGAACTCCCCGATGTCACGGCGGTCACCCGGGACGGCGATCTGATCGGCGCCCACTTCGTCAGCGGCGGCTCCTCAGCGCAACAGAGCCTGATCGAGATCCAAGCCGCGGTCGACGACGCAGCATCGAAGCTGGTCGAAGCCACAGCCGCCTCGGAGCGGTTGTCCTTCGAGATGTCACGGCTCGAGCGCGAACGACTCGAGGCTCAGAAGTGGGTCGACGTCTCGCTGGCCAAGCTCCACGAATCCGACGCGACCCTGGCTGCCGTGGCTGAGGAGTTGGGACAGTACGGCTCCCAGGCCCGCTCGGCTCGAGCCGAGGCGGAGCGCATCACTGCGGCGATCGAGAAGGCACGAACGGCTCGGGAGCAGGACCTCGCCGGTCTGAGCGACCTCGAAGCCCGCCTGGTCGCGGCGCAGGACTCCCCGGAGGAGGAGCCCGACACCAGCGAACGCGAACGACTCGCCGAACAGGCCCGCGCCGCCCGTCAGGGCGAGATGGACGCGCGGCTGGCCCTACGAACCTCCGAGGAACGCGCGAGGGCGCTGCATGGCCGCGCCGACAACCTGATGCGCTCAGCGAAGACCGAGCGCGAGGCCCGAGCCAAGGCGGCCGAGCGCCGCGAGCGGTTGCTGCGCGAGGGCGCCGCAGCCGAAGCCGTCGGAATCGCGGTCGGCTTCGTCCTGCGCCGCCTCGAGATCTCTGTCTACCTGGCGGTCGAGCAGCGCCGGTTGGTCGAGGAGTCCCGAAGGGGACGCGAACGCGAGCTCCTGGAGATCCGCTCCACCCTGCGTGACCTCGCCAAGGAGAACGACGACCTCGTCAACTCCGTGCACCGCGACGAGATGGCCCGCACCCAGCAACGGATGCGGATCGAGCAGCTGGAGGAGCGCGCGCTCGACGAACTTGGGCTCGAGGCTGAAGGCCTGGTCAACGACTACGGCCCGCAGACCATGATCCCCTTCACCGGCGAGGTCGAGGAAGGCGCCGAAACCCCTGAGCCGGTCCCGTTCGTGCGCGAGGAGCAGGTCAAGCGCCTGCGCTCGGCCGAGCGTGCCCTGAACCAGTTGGGCCGGATCAACCCGCTCGCGTTGGAGGAGTTCTCCGCGATGGAGGAGCGGCACAAGTTCCTCACCGAGCAGCTCGAGGACCTCAAGCAGACGCGCAAGGACCTGATGGACATCGTCAAGGAGGTCGACTCCCGCGTCGAGCAGGTCTTCACCCAGGCCTACGCCGATGTCAGCGACGCCTTCGACGAGACCTTTGCGCGGCTCTTCCCCGGAGGGGAGGGACGGCTGGTCCTCACCCAGCCGAACGACATGTTGGCCACCGGGGTCGAGGTCGAGGCCAGGCCTCCCGGCAAGAAGGTCAAGCGTCTTTCGCTGCTCTCTGGTGGTGAGCGGTCCCTGGTCGCCGTGGCGTTCCTGGTCGCGCTCTTCAAGGCTCGTCCCTCACCCTTCTACATCCTTGACGAAGTGGAGGCCGCCCTCGATGACACGAACCTGGGCCGTCTTCTGGAGATCTACGAAGAACTGCGCGCCCACTCACAACTGCTGGTCATCACCCACCAGAAACGCACGATGGAGGTCGGCGACGCTCTGTACGGCGTGACGATGCGAGGCGACGGCGTCAGCGCGGTCATCAGTCAACGGCTCCGCGAGAACGAGCCAGCATGAGCGCCTCGCAGCGACCGACCAGGGCCGACTACGTCGCGTGGCGCACCGCCACGACCCGCTGGGCGGACGACGACGTCTTCGGGCACATGAACAACGCAAAGTACTTCGAACTCATTGACACCGCCGTCAACGTGCATCTGGCCGAAACCACCGGCCTGAACATCCGGTCCCTACCCGCGATCGGCGTGGTCGCCGAGGTGTCCTGTCGGTACTTCCGCGAGATCGGCTACCCGCACCCGGTGGACATGGGCCTGATGGTGGAGCGACTGGGCACCTCGTCGGTGATCTACCGGATCGGTCTCTTCCAGGGTGGAGACGGAACTGCGGAGGAACCGGCCGCAGCCGAGGGCCGTTTCGTGCACGTCTACGTCGACAACACCGACGACTCACGGCC
>CBDTZB010000106.1:0-7484 GCA_965364795.1 uncultured Nocardioides sp. | reverse complement strand
GGTGGGCGCAGAGGGGATCGAACCCCCGACCACCTCGTTGTAAGCGAGGGGCTCTACCGCTGAGCTATACGCCCGTACTTTTAGCGGGGTCAGACTACCCAGAGGGTCTGACGAGCCGTACACGGTGGTCGGTTCGGGTGCGTCGAACGGGGTTTCAAGACAGGACTTCGTCCGTCCTCAACCACCGAAAAGACAGGGATTCGTCCTTCCTTAACCACCGGAAAGACGGCCCGCCGGTGGTTGAGGAGATTCCGCTAGGAACCATCTCGAAACCACACCAGCCGCAAATAGAGTTGAACCGCTGACGTCTCGGGTCATCAGCGGTTCAACAAGCAAAACACTAGCAAGCGCGGCACGGAACCGCTCGCCAACCGCCCACATCGTGGGAAAATCAGGCTGGCGGTCTAGGCCACTTCGTGCAGGCGCCGCAGATGCTCGTCCAGATCCCGACCGTCGGGCAGTTCGTTGTGCACCGACCAGGTCACGATGCCTTCGGGGTTGATCACGTACGAAGACCGCGTGGGAGCACCAGTGAACTCGTCGAAAACGCCGTAGGCCTTCGACACAGCACCGTGTGGCCAGAAGTCCGACACCAGGTGGAAGTTCAGCCCATCGGATTCGGCGAACGCCCGCAAGGCGTAGACCGGGTCGCACGACAGCGCGATGACCTCGGTGTCAAAGGTCATGAACTCGGACAAGCGGTCACGGATGGTACCCATCTCGCCGGTGCAGACCCCCGAGAACGCGAAGGGGTAGAACACCAACGCGACGGCCTTCTTGCCCTGAAACTCCGAGAGAGTCACGTCCTGGCCGAACTGGTCGCGCAGGGTGAAGTCCGGGGCGGTAGATCCCAGGGCCAACCCCGTCATCAGTCGTCCCCTACGGTCAGTTCCCGTTTCAGGACCTTGCCGGTGGTGTTGCGCGGCAACTCGTCAAGAAAGACGATCTCGCGCGGGACCTTGTAGCGGGCCAGATTGTCCTTGACCCAAGTCTTGAGGTCCTCCTCGCTGCACCCTTCGTCGCTGCGTACGACGAAGGCTCGCAGTCGCTTGCCGAAGCTCTCGTCCTCGACGCCCACGGCTGCGACCTCGACGACGGCGCTGTGCTCAGCGAGACAGTCCTCCACCTCCTTGGGAAAGACGTTCTCTCCCCCGGAGACGATCATCTCGTCGTCGCGACCCTCGACGTAGAGGCGGCCGTCCTCACCGATCCGACCCACGTCACCCGATGACATCAGCCCGTCAATGACGTCCTTGTGGCCACCGCCGGTGTAGCCCTCGAACAGCAGGCTGTTGCCGACGAAGATGCGGCCCGACTGTCCTTGCGGAACTTCAGCGCCATCCCCATCGAGGATCTTCACCACCGCGCCTGCCGGGGCCCGACCCGCGGTCTGGGGCGCCTCACGCAGGTCAGCGGGCGTGGCAATTGCTCCGTAGGCAACCTCGGTGGACCCGTAGGTGCTGTAGAGGTTGTCCGAGAACGTGTCCATCCACTTAGTGGCCAACCCACCGGGGAGCGCCGACCCAGATGACGTTACGACTCGCAAGCAAGACACGTCCTGGGACGTGAGGGCGTCCTGTGGCAGCGCGAGAATTCGTTGCAGCATGACGGGGATGACCACCATCGCCTCGCAGCGATTCTCGGCAACGACCTCGAGGGCCTCTTCAGGGTCGAACCGTCGCCGTAGAACCGCGGTGGTTCCGAGCAACATGCCGAGCGCCAAGTGGGCGAAGCCCCAGGTGTGGAACAACGGCGCGGCGATGTAGACCTTGTCGCCGGCTCGCAGCGGCACTCGCTCCAGCAGCGCGACCGCAGCCTCGATGCCGGCCTCGTTGCGCGGAGCTCCCTTCGGCGTCCCGGTGGTTCCGGAGGTGAGGATGACGATCCGTGAATGTCGCTTGGGGGGCTTGAGGTCACTGTCGTCCTGACCCTTCACCAGCGAATCGATGGTGGGGTCCTGCACCGGACCGTCGGTCCAGGCCAGAACCCGGTGCTCGGTTTCGGCCTTCTCGAGCATTGTCGCGAACTCGTCGTCGTGGATCACCACAGAGGGCTTCTCGCGCTCTAGGACCTCGACCAACTGGCGCCCGGCGAAGGCGGTGTTGAGATAGAGGATGTCGGCGCCGAGTTTGCCGGCTGCGACGGTCGCCTCCACGAAGTAGCGATGGTTACGGCACATCACCGCAACGCTGCCGCCCTCCGAAACCCCGATCTCCGAGAGAGCCCGAGCGAGCGCGTTGCTCCGCCGGTGCAACTCACCGAAGGTCACCGGCCCGATCTCGTCGATGATGCCGACCCGGTCGGGGTAGCGCGCCGCAAGTGTGGCGAAACCCCCTGCGGGTCCCGTGCCCCAGCGCAGCACCGCGATGGCGACGCCACACAGTGCCCTGGGGGACAGGGGTCGCACAACCCCGGAGCTGATGAGCACCTTCGCGCTCAATGCGAGGGTGGAGGCTCGGGATACGACCTGTTGGATCACGGAACCGCTCTCTGTCGAAGATCAGGCACTGGTACGGCGCCGTCGGCCGTATGTCAGGCCGGAGTCTTGGGGGCGACCAGCCGAGTCGCGGCCCAATCGGGGCTCACCACCACGGTCGTCGTCGTCGCAAGGCCCGCGATGGGTGCAGCCTCAGCGACGGCCGCGGCGTCCACAGCATTCGGACGGCCGATCTTCGGGGTCAGCAGCCAGATGGAGCCGCCACCGACGAGATCGGCCAAGGAGTCGACGAGGCCGTCGATGAGGTCGCCGTCGTCCTGGCGCCACCACAAGATGACCGCGTCGACGACGTTGCCGTAGTCGCCGTCCACCAGGTCCGCGTCAATTGCGTTCTCGATGGCGACGCGTAGTTCGTCGTCGGTGTCGTTGTCCCAGCCCAACTCCTGGACGACCATGCCGGTCGTCAGGCCCAACTTCTCAGCCGGTCCGTTGGCCTCGCCTTCGGCTGAGCCTGTCTGGGTGGTTCCGCCACCCGAGGTCGAACTCACTAATGCCTCCGCTTCTTCGTTGAACATAAGTATTCAGTCGAAGGGTAGTCCAGCGGAGATGTCCCGGTGACGCAACCCATGTCCAGTCAGCAAACGAAAGCCGCGTGAGCTAAGCCCTCCCCCAATTCCTCCTTATCCGACTCCTACTCGTGGGTAGATTCATTGACCCGCGAATACATGCAACGATGCCACCGTGACCGACGACACGACGGAGAACCCGAACAGTTCAGGCACCCGCACCAGCGCCACCGCGCCGGTCATCCACGAGGGTCTGCCGACGCAACTACCCGATATAGACCCGGACGAGACCCATGACTGGATGGACTCGTTCGACGCGCTGGTCAAGGAGCGGGGCCGCGATCGAGCTCGCTACATCATGCTGCGGCTGCTCGAACGTGCCCGAGAGACCCAGGTAGGTGTCCCCGCTCTGCGGAGCACCGACTACATCAACACGATCCCACCCGAGCGGGAGCCCTGGTTCCCCGGTGACTACGAAGCCGAACAGCGCATCCGGGCGTTCATCCGCTGGAACGCCGCCGTCATGGTCTCCGGCGCCAATCGCAAGGGCCTCGAGGTCGGCGGACACATCGCGACGTACCAGTCCTCAGCGAGCCTCTACGAAGTTGGCTTCAACCACTTCTTCAAGGGCAAAGACGCTGAGGGCGGCGGCGATCAGATCTTCATTCAGGGCCACGGATCGCCGGGCATCTATGCCCGTGCCTACCTCGAGGGCCGGCTGAGCGAGGAGCAGCTCTATCGCTTCCGCCAAGAGGTCCAACACGGCCCCGGCAAGGGCCTCCCGTCCTACCCCCACCCCCGGCTGATGCCAGACTTCTGGGAGTTCCCGACGGTCTCGATGGGCCTGGGCGGCATCAACTCGATCTACCAGGCACGCTTCAACCGCTATCTGCAGAACCGCGGGATCAAGGACACCTCGAACCAAAACGTGTGGTGTTTCCTCGGTGACGGCGAAATGGCTGAGGTTGAGTCTCTGGGCGCCATCGGTGTGGCCGCCAGAGAAGAACTCGACAACCTCACCTGGGTCATCAACTGCAACCTGCAACAACTCGACGGCCCCGTGCGGGGAAACGGAAAGATCATCCAGGAGCTGGAGTCCCACTTCCGCGGGGCTGGCTGGAACGTCATCAAGGTCGTCTGGGGCCAAGGGTGGGACCCGCTGCTGGCCCGCGATGTTGACGGCGTGCTGGTCAACAAGATGAACACCACGCCCGATGGCGCCTTCCAGACCTACTCGGTCGAGGACGGCGCCTACGTCCGTGAAAACTTCTTCGGGGGTGACCAGCGACTGCGCAAGATGGTCGAGCACATGAGCGACCAGCAGATCCAGAAGCTTCCCCGAGGTGGCCACGACTACCGCAAGGTGTACGCCGCCTTCGACTCCGCCCAGAAGCACGCCGGTCAACCCACGGTGATCTTGGCCAAGACCGTCAAGGGCTGGACTATCGATGCACTCGAGGGCAAGAACGCTACCCACCAGATGAAGAAGCTGACGCCGGACGACTTGAAGAAGTTCCGTGACCGTCTGCACCTACCCATCTCCGACCGTGATCTCGAGCGCTCCTTCGAGGAGACCGGGGCTGCACCGTTCTTCCACCCTGGGAAGAACTCTCCGGAGATCGAATACATGATGGAACGCCGCAAGGCCCTCGGCGGGCCGGTCCCCCACCGTCGCGTCAAGGCGAAGCAGCTGCAGCTTCCCGGGGACGCGACGTACTCCGAGTTGAAGAAGGGCTCCAAACAACCCATCGCCACCACGATGGCCGTGGTTCGCCTGCTGCGGGACTGGATGAAGGACCCCGAGATCGGGCAGCGGATCGTCCCCATCGCGCCCGACGAGTACCGCACCTTCGGGATGGACGGGATGTTCCCCACCGCCAAGGTCTACAACCCCGGCGGCATGCAGTACGAGTCCGTGGACCGCAACATGTTGCTCTCCTACAAGGAGTCCAAGCAGGGCCAGATGCTGCACGAGGGCATCTCTGAGGCGGGGGCCATGGCGTCCACCACCGCAGCGGGCTCGGCGTATTCCACTCACGGCGAGCACATGATCCCGTTCTACATCTTCTACTCGATGTTTGGCTTCCAACGCACAGGCGACTCGATCTGGGCCATGGCCGACCAGTTGGCTCGAGGTTTTTTGATCGGCGCCACGGCAGGCCGGACGACCCTGACCGGCGAAGGGCTCCAGCACGCAGACGGCCACTCGCCACTGCTGGCTGCCACCAACCCCGCGGTCGTCCACTACGACCCGGCCTTCGCCTACGAGGTCAGCCACATCCTGCAGTCCGGCCTCGAGCGGATGTACGGCTCGACCGAGGAATCACCCCACGGCGAAGACGTCATCTTCTACGTCACCGTCTACAACGAGCCCGTGGCTCAACCCGCGGAGCCGGAGGGCGTCGATGCCGCCGGCATCCTCAAGGGGATGCACCAGATCACCGCGGCGCAGGACGGTGCTGAGCCCCGTGTCCAACTGATGGCCTCGGGGGTCGCCTTCCCTTGGATCGAGAAAGCCGCTCGTTTGTTGAGCGAGGACTGGGGGGTGCGCTGCGACACCTGGTCGGTGACGTCCTGGAACGAACTCGCCCGGGAGGGTGCAGCCACTCACGAATGGAACCTGCTGAACCCGGACAAGGAGCCACGCAACTCCTACGTCGGGGAGACGCTCTCGGCGTCCAACGGCCCCATCATCGCGGTCTCGGACTACATGTGCGCCGTGCCGTTACAGATCGCTCGTTGGGTCCCGGGCGACTATCGGGTTCTGGGCACCGACGGGTTCGGTTTTGCTGACACCCGACCGGCCGCACGCCGCTTCTTCCACGTCGACGCTGAGTCGGTGGTGGTGCAGGCGCTCATGGCCTTGGCGGACGCCGGTCAGATCGAACGAGAACAGGTCGTCAAGGCGTTCAAGGAGTACCGGATCGACGATCCGACGGCCGTGGCGGACGTTCCCCAGGAGGGCGGCGACGCCTGATCCAGACCCCGCCTGAGCACCTGAGCGCCACCCCGGAAGGGGTGGCCTCAGTGCTTAAGCGGTGTTGTCGTTGACCACGGCCAAACGACTGACGGGGCTCACTGGGCCGACGTATCCGTCGCTGAGCATGGCGCGCCACTTGGCTCGCGAGTAGGTCGAGGGCTGGGTCGTGCGGATCCACTCGTGAAGGATCTTCGCAAAGCGCTGCGGGTGGTCCTTGTGGGGGAAGTGCCCCGCGTTCGGGATCACTTCGACGCGCGCCTTGGGCGCCAGTGCAGCCGCGTTGCTCGCGTGCCGCACCGGGATCACCTGGTCATCGCGGCCCCAGACGACTCCGATGGGCATCTCCTCAGTGAGGTAGGCCCGATCGGCCATAGTGACGATCTGACCGTTCCAGTCGATCACCGCTCGAACGACGTGCCGGATGGCTGCTCGTGCGTGTGGGTCCCGGAAGGTGTCGTAGATGTCGGCGACCTCGTTCAGGTCGCGGGTGGTCTTCCATCCGGTGCGGGACAGCGCTCGTAGACCGGCCATGCCGATGTGACGGATGCCAGGAGTGGTGAGCAGTCCCATGGCCTGGTGATAGCCCGGGGTCGTGATTGCGCGCAGTGCCGGGCTGACCTCGGGACCTAGACCACCTGAGGCGACGAGCATCATGCGCTCAGTGCGTTCGGGGAACTGGTAGGCGAACTGCATAGCCACGCCGCCGCCGAAGCTGTGGCCGACAACGGTGACCCGGTCGATGTCGAGCAGGGTCAGCAGGTCGCGCATCCCGTTGGCGTAACCGCCCACGCTGTAGTCGGCGCGGGGCTTGGCCGATTGACCATGGCCCAGCAGGTCAGGAGCGATCACCGTGTAACGCTTGGCCAACTGGTCGATCACTGGCAACCAGGTGGTGTGGTCGCAGCCCAAACCGTGGAGCAACAGCAACGCCGGACCGGATCCGGCGCGGATGAAGGCACGCTTGTGTCCGTGGACGGTGACGTACTGAACCTCATGCTGACTCTCGGACACGGGGGTCTCCTTTGCTTTCGGCAACTGCACGAGTCAAGCATGCGTGGGCTCTGAGTGAACAGCGGATAGACAAAGTTTGTACTTTCGTCATATTCCATGGGGTTCTGCGCACGACGCGAAGGTCTCATAGCGCTTGCACTCAGGGCGTTTCCGGGCCACCCGGCCGACGTACGTGACGCACATCACGTCACCTAGAGTCATCGCTGTGGCCCCCTCCCCTTCAGAACCGCCTGTTCATCAGCATCAGCGTGCGCTGCAGGCCCTTAGACGCTCCAGCGGAGCACTTAGTACGGCGGTCACAACGCGCATGGAGACCGAACTGGCATGGTTCAACGACCTGGGAGCGGAGAACCGTTCCTGGGTCGGGTTGATCGCTTCGGCAGGCATCGGAAACTTCATCGACTGGTACGCCGCCGCACCGACTGCGGCGACCTTGGGTGGCGGTGGCGACCACGCCGACCACGCCATCGCCACCGTCGTCTTTGGCGCG
>CBDTZB010000105.1:0-7499 GCA_965364795.1 uncultured Nocardioides sp. | reverse complement strand
CCACAGCCGCTGCACGGCCCAGGCAGGTAGGAACGAGGCCCCGGCCACGAACACCGGGCCCATCGGCCACAGATACCCGTACGCCTGGTTCTGGAGTTGCCCGAAGGCTCCCGACCCGTCCCACAGATGCAGGGCACGTTGCAGGAACCCCACCGGATCCTGGCTGAGGTCGAACTTGGTGTCGGGAGAGAGGAACCCCGGCTCCTGTACGAAAGCGAGTCCCGCCAGCAGGAAACAACCTGCAAGCAGTCGGAACCCCGAGAGGCGCGCGTCGGTCAGCGTTTGCGCAGGACGATCACGAGATTCCACGTCACCACCTCGCGCACTACAGGGATGCGCAACAGCCACCACGACCACCAGGGGTTGTAGCGCGGCAGCGTCGCCACCACGTCACCGGACTGCTGACGCTTCGACCACTTCAGGCCACTGCGAACGGTCACCGCGAACAGCGACTCACCGAACTTGTTCTTGGGTTCCTGGCCGTGGGTACGCCGGTAGCGGCGGCGCGCGTAGCGCCCACCCAGGAAGTGCCACGGAGCCGTCTCGTGACCACCCCAAGGACCGAACCAGACCGTCCAACTGAGGAAGACGGTTCCGCCCGGTCGCGTCACCCGCAGCATCTCGTCCGCCATCCGCCACGGATCCGATACGTGCTCCAACACGTTTGAGGAGTAGCACACGTCTACGCTCTCGTCGGCGAACGGCAACTGCATGCCGCTGCCGATCACCGTCCCCGACGTGATGTCACCGGGGTAGCCCTTCCCCGCCAACTCGCCCACATCAGAGTCCAACGCCAGGTACTTCGCCCCGGCCGAGGTGAAGGCGTCACGGAAGTAGCCGGGTCCACCGCCGACGTCGAGGAGGACAGCACCGGAGAGATCGACGTACTCACGCAGTTGCGCAGCGGAGTCCTGGGCGAGCGCGGAGTAGAAACGCGGAGGGTCGGGCTGCTCGTAACTGAACTCGCGCAACAACCGGACAGATCGGGCCAGAGTCGCCCTGCGGTGAGACCGGGACGACGACACCATGCTCAGCACGCGCCGACCCTATAGGGCGAGGGGCTACGGTTGGCGGAATGTCTGAAACGTTGTCGGGTCGCCGGGTGGTTTTCCTCAGTTGGCGTGACACCCGTAACCCTGAAGGTGGCGGAGCTGAGCTCTACCTCGAGCGGATGGCCGTCGGCCTGACCGAGCACGGCGCCCACGTCACAGTCTTCTGTGCCGCTCACGGCGCGGCCCCGGCCCACGAGGTCATCGATGGAGTGACCTACCTGCGCCGGGGCGGCAAGCTCAGCGTCTACCTGCGAGGCATGCTCGCCCTGCTCACCCGACGCTTCGGGCGCGTCGACGTCGTCGTCGATGTGCAGAACGGGCTGCCCTTCTTCTCGCGACTCGTCACGCGCAAGCCCGTCGTCGTCCTGGTCCACCACGTGCACCGGGAGCAGTGGCCGGTTGTCTACCCAGGGCTGGCGGGGCGCATCGGCTGGTGGATCGAACGAGTGCTGGCCCCCAGGCTCTACCGCACTTCTCAGTACATCGCGGTCTCCCAGGCGACCCGTAGCGAGCTGGCGGAACTCGGCGTGGACCCCCACCGCATCCACGTCGTTCACAACGGCACCGATGCCCTGCCCGCGGTGGCTCCGACGAGAGCCGCAGATCCGACAGTCGCGGTGGTTGGCCGTCTCGTCCCGCACAAGCAGGTCGAGCACGCTATTGATTCGGTGCTGGCCCTGCGGGGCCGGTGGCCGGGGCTGCGACTCATCGTGGCGGGTTCGGGTTGGTGGGAGAACGAACTGCACCAGTACGCCGCCGATCGGAACGCGGGCACCACCGTGGTCTTCGAGGGACACGTCAACGAACTCCGGAAGCATGAGATCTACGGGGAGGCCTGGATCCTGGCACTCCCGTCCCTCAAGGAAGGGTGGGGGCTGGTGATCGGCGAAGCCGGCGCGCATGCGACACCCACGGTGGCCTATGCCTCCGCTGGGGGCACCACCGAGTCGATCAGCGATCGAGAATCGGGGCTGCTGGTCGAGGACCCTGCCGCTTTCACCAGCGCGATGGCTCGACTTCTCGAGGACTCAGCGCTGCGAGAACGACTGGGTGAGGGCGCACGGAAACGCAGTCAGACCTTCACCTGGACGCGCGGCTCAGCCGACTTTGCGTCCGTGCTGGAGCACGTACTCCGGTCGTAAAACTGCGGCTCGCTAGTTGCCGTACTCGGTGAACGGCTGGTTCACGTTGGCCGGCGAATTCGACGGCGGCCCGGTCTGGCTGTTGACGACGCCGACGACTGCGGCGGCGCCTACCGCTCCGCCCACGACCACAGTCGCGACGAAGCCAGCAATACCTGAAGTTGCCATGTTTTTTAACCCCTCCCAAAGGTTGTATCGCGAAGGCTACCAGCGGGAGCCTGAAATCAGGCTTTTTGCCGGAGGCGGTGCCGCACGGCAGCGCCGGAGGCTGCCAGGGGACCCCAGACAAGGACGATGAAGAAGGACGCCCACGCGGCTGCCATGGCCACCACCCAACCGGTGGGCGTGGCTTGCGGGGGAACCTCCACCAGACCCGTCAAGGCCACCACCCGCAGCTCCGGCTCGTCGACCAGAACATCACCCACCAGCTGGGGGATCTCGACTGGCACCTCCGGATCGACCGTCACGAAACCGATGCCCAGCCGCAACAGGCTGTCGGTGCGAACCTGCGGAGTAGTCCCGGCCAGGGCCTTTCGGGCGAGGAGAACCCTCGGATCCTCACCCTCGAGGGTCTCCCCCGCCACGATCAGTTCATCGCTGGCCACGTAGTTGGGGGCCAGAAACCGCCCCGTTGGGTCCAGCACCTTCGCGTTGTTGTTCCACGACGGCTGGCGATAACTGCTCAACGGTAGAAGCAGCACGTCTCCACGATCTGTTCCTCCAGCCGTTTCGTTCGTCGCGGTGCGGGCAGACTCGTAGGCCGCCGGATAGTTCGCAGGCTGAAGACGACCGCCCACGCCGTAGCCGACGTCAGGGAGCAACAAAACGGGAGCAACCATCAACAAGGCACCCGCAACGGCCTGCGCAACGCCGGGTTCCAGCCGATCACGAACCCGCTGGGCACCCAAGCCCATGACCGCCGCTGTGGCCGGCGCACCCAGCACCAGAAGACGAGATCCGTCGCGGATCAGTCCCCCACCAGGGACGCTCTCGGCCAGGGAACCGCTCAGAGTCGGGGCGATCCACGTCCATGTGGCGACGGCCCAACCGACGCCCCAGCAGATCGACCAGGCAGCGACATCACGCGAACCCAACCACTGGATCCAGGGGCGAAGGCCGGCCCACGCGAGACCGACCAGGAGCAGCAGGGCCGCAACGCCCAGTAGCCCGGTTCGTGAATTCGGAACCACCTCACTGTTCCAGATACCGCCGCCAGTCAAGGCGGCTAGCGGACCGGGGAGGAAGCCTTCATCGGCGAGGGCGAAGAGTCGACCGGCAACAGCATCGGTGGTCGCCGAACCAGCGTGCAGCAGACCGGACACCCACCACGGAGCATTCGCCGCGATGATCAACGCTAGGAGTCCCGTCCAGCGTTTCCAGTCGAGGCGACCGGCGACGGTGACCACCAGGGCCAGGGCGGTCACCAGCCCCGCGCTCGCGCTGAGAGAACCGACCGCCACCAGGAGTGGCAGGGCGGCAGGCAACGAGGCCAGTCGGGTGCCGCCCTCGCGCCAACGGCGTGCACCGTGAAGCACCCATGGCAGGACGGCGTACCCGAGAAGTACCGGCCAGGCGCCCAACAGGAGGCGTTCGACCACGAACGGGCTCCAGACGTAGAAGCTCACCGCGACCGCCCGCGCGAGGCGCGACTGATCCCGCAGCAGGTGGGCCATCCCAGCGCCTGCACCGATCAATGCGCCGAGCAGCATCACCTTCTGCAGGATCATGCCGGGGATGACCTCATCGAGCACCGCCACGACGGCGTCGGACGGAACCGCTCGAGGTAGGGCGGAGCCGACACCGAGAAAGTCCGAGCGCAGGACGAGATCCGGGACCCAGACCATGTCGTAGGTCAGGACATACCCCGGGCCCAGCGCAGGGCCAAGCAGCACCACGCCGAGGATCACCGCCCACAGATACACCGCGTGACGCTCCCAGCGTCTGCGAGGATCCGGGCGGTTGGTCATCGCGTGATCCAACCACGACGTAGCCTTGCGCGGTGAGCAACACCCAGACAGCCGGACCTGCGGGCGGCGTGGTCAGCAAGGGCGCTGTCATTGCGGTGGCGATGGGCGTCATGAACATCGCGACGTACGGCTACACGATCGCGGTCGCTCATCTGATCGGCAAGGGGCCCTTCGGTGCGTTCTCGGCTCTGATGGGCCTGCTGATGGTGATCAACGTCCTCGCCCTGGGCCTGCAGGCCACCGGTGCGAGGCGGATCGCCGCCAATCCGGGCCATGTCCGCGCAGTAGAGAGGTCCGTACTCCAGGTCGGCATCCGCAGTGGGCTCGTCCTCGGGGTGCTCTGCGTCCTGGCTGCTCCACTCCTCAACTCCGTACTGCGCCTCGAGAGCCTGCCCACGGCACTTCTGCTCGGCGCCGCCGCTGTCCCCTTGAGCATCATGGGCAGCCAGGCCGGAATCCTCCAGGGCGAGCGCCGCTGGGAGTCGTTGGCTGGGATCTACCTGGCACTCGGTCTGGGGCGTCTGATCGCAGGCATCGGCTGCCTCCTGATCTGGCGCACCGAGTTCGCCGCCTTCTTCGGCGTGGCCGTCGCCGCCTGGCTGCCGGTGCTCATCGGCGCCATCGCACTGCGACACCCCCGCGGAGATCACCACGACCTTGAGGCGGACGACACCAGTCAGGTGGACGTGCTGCGCGAGGTCGCTCGCAGTAGCCAGGCACTGTTGGCCTTCTTCGTGGTCTCGAACGCCGATGTGCTCTTGGCTCGGGCGATGCTGGAGGACGACGTGGCCGGCCTGTACGCCGGCGGACTCATCTTGGCCAAGGCCATCTTGTTCCTCCCCCAGTTCGTCGTCGTTCTGGCTTTCCCCTCCATGGCGACCCGAGGGGCGACGCGGGGCATCCTGGTCAAGGCCCTCTCCGTCACGGTCGGGCTCGGACTCATCGGCGTCCTGGGCGCTCTGCTGCTTCCCGACGTCGGACTGCTGTTCATCGGCGGCGACGACTTCTCCGGAGTGAAGAACGACCTGTGGCTCTTCGCCGTGATTGGAACGCTGCTCTCAACCATTCAGTTGCTGGTCTACTCCGTGCTGGCGCGCCGTGGGTGGCGCGCCATCGGCATGATCTGGGCGACGCTGGCGCTGATGATCCCGCTGTCGCGCATGGTGGAGACTGCTCATGGGCTGGTGGTACTGGTGGCCTCCCTGGAGAGTGCGCTCCTCGTGGGCCTGCTGATCGCCGCCTGGATCACCACCCCCGCGACCGCTGACTAGTGCGCTGCCTCGTGCCAGGTCCGACCGGTGCCGACGGAGACGTCGAGAGGAACCAGAAGGTCCGCCGCCGCCCCCATCTGGTTGCGCACCAGTTCCTCCAGCGCCGTCTCTTCACCCGGGGCCGTCTCGAAGACAAGTTCATCGTGAACCTGTAGCAGCATCCGCGACTTCAGCCCCTGTTCGGCGATCGCCTTCTCGACTCCCAGCATCGCGACCTTGATCAGGTCCGCGGCTGACCCCTGGATAGGTGCGTTGAGCGCCATCCGGTTCGCCATCTCCCGACGTTGCCGATTGTCCGAGGTCAGGTCGGGTAGATACCGGCGACGCCCCATGATGGTCTCGGTGTAGCCCGTTAGACGCGCCTCGGCCACCACGGTCTCGAGGTAGTCCCGGATCCCGCCGAAAGTCTCGAAGTACTCGTCCATCAAGCCGCGGGCCTCGCCGGGCTCGATGCCCAACTGTCCGCCCAGTCCGAACGCGGAGAGCCCGTAGGCCAGGCCGTAGTTCATCGCCTTGATCTTGGCGCGCATCTCGACGGTCACATCGTCAGCGGCGACGTCGAAGACCCGGGCAGCGGTGATGGAGTGGAAGTCCCTTCCTGAGCGGAAAGCCTCGATGAGCACCTCGTCCCGGCTCAGGTGCGCCATGATGCGCATCTCGATCTGCGAGTAGTCCGCCGTCATCAGGCAGGAGTAGCCGGGGCCGACGACGAAACCTTCACGAATGCGGCGGCCTTCCTGGGTACGGATCGGGATGTTCTGCAGGTTCGGGTCGGTGCTCGAGAGGCGGCCCGTGGCCGCGATGAGTTGGTTGAAGGTGGTGTGGATACGCCCGTCCGGCGCCACCGTCTTGAGCAGGCCCTCAATGGTCTGGCGCAACCGCGTGACGTCCCGGTGCCGCAGCAGGTGATCGAGGAAGGGGTGCGGTCGCTTGATGTTCAGGGCGGCCAAAGCATCGGCGTCGGTGGTGTAGCCGGTCTTGGTGCGTTTGGTCTTCGGCATCTCGAGTTGCTCGAACAGCACGACCTGCAACTGCTTGGGCGAACCCAGGTTGATCTCCTTGCCGATCACCGCGAAGGCTGACTCCGCAGCCTTAGCAACCTCGGCGGCGAAGTGGGACTCCAGTGATTCCAGATGTTCGAGGTCGACCGCGATCCCGGTCTGCTCCATCCGACCCAGCAGCTCCACCAGCGGAAGCTCCACCTCAGCCAGTAGTTCACCTCCGCCGTGCTCCTCGATGGCCTCGTCCAAGGCACTCGCCAGATCCAGGACCGCGCGAGCGTGCACCATCGTGGTCGCGGCGATCTCCGAACCCAAACCACTGTCGTCGTCGAACAGGGCTGCCTGATCGCCAGCTGACTCCTGCTTCAACTCGCGCCGGAGATACCGCAAAGTCAGGTCAGCAAGGTCGTAGCTTCGCTGATCGGGTCGCACCAAGTAGGCCGCGAGCGCGGTGTCACTGTTGACTCCCGCGAGCGTCCAGCCGTGGGCAGCCAACGCCAGCGAGGGACCTTTGGCATCGTGCAGCACCTTGGGACGCGCGGGGTCGGCGAGCCACTCCCCCAGCGCTTGGTCGTCCTCCGGGGTCAGCGTCTCGGCGTTGAGGTACGCCGCGGTGTTGGCGTCGGTGGCGATCGCCATGCCCTCCACCCGGCCGGTGCCGCTGCCCCAGGTGCCCCGCACCTGCAATCCGACCCGTTGGGTGTCGAGACCGTCGAGCCAGGCCGCCACCGTGCCGGGCTCCAGGGCCGCGCCGTCCAGAGCGAACCCGGTGTCGTCGATGTCCTCCACGGATTCGAGCGTCTCGAAGAGCCGGTCCCGCAGAACCCGGAACTCCAGACCGTCGAAGAGCGTGTGCACGCTCTGGCGATCCCAGGGCCGTAGGGCAAGGTCGGTGGGCTTCAGTTCCAGATCGAGGTCACGAATCAGGGCGTTGAGACGTCGGTTGCGCAGGACGTCGCCGAGATGCGCCCGCAGGGCCTCGCCCTTCTTTCCGGTGATCTTGTCAGCATGGGTGATCACGTTGTCGAGACCGTCGTAGGTGTTGATCCACTTCGCTGCGTACCCC
>CBDTZB010000104.1:0-7639 GCA_965364795.1 uncultured Nocardioides sp. | reverse complement strand
GAGTCCGCCGTTGCGAGCGATCGCTCCGAGGGCGGCGCCTCCCGCGATGCCGCCGACCACGCCGCCGAGCACACCGGGCGAGACGCCGCCTCCGGGACCACTCGTGGAGTGCGGTGGCAACGGATCGCCGGACCCGGCGGGTGCGTCGGTGACCGGTGGGGTGCCTGGGTCGGTGAAGCTCCCCGGGATCGTGCCGTTACCGATGGTGGCGGGGGGCTGGGTCGACCCGTTGGGGTCCTCGGGGCCCGATAGATCCGTGGGGCCGAGGGCGTTCCCGTGGGCGCCAGCGCCCGGACCGGAGTACCCGGACGAGCCGCCAGAAATGGGTGCGTAGCCGCCGCCGGACGAGGTCCCTGGGGCACTGCCTCCGTTGGTCGGCGCGGTGGTGGGCTCCTGATATCCGTAGATGCTCTTCATCGTGGCGATGGGCTCTTCGTAGTCCCGCTCGAGCTGTTCGGCGATCTGACGGGCCTTGGCCTCACGCTTCGCCTCCTGCTGGGCGACGGCCGAGGACTCGCCGCGACTGAAGTCGTCCTGGTGTGCCTTCTTCTGCCACTCGCTCATGTCGTCGAAGTCGGCCGGGGGCGCGTAGTTACGAGGCGTGTAGGGCGCGTACTCGCCGCCCGGTGCCTTGAGCTTCCGGTGCTCCCCGATGGCGAGCGACAGAACCACCCCGGACTGTTGGAGCGCACCGCTGCCCCGCTTGGTCTTGTTCTGTTGCTCATGGAGGTACTTGATCGATTCGGTCAGCGCGGCGACTAGGGCCGGTCCGGTCTCGGTTCCCATCTCTTCGGCGGTAGCGAGGATGTCCTGAAGCTTGGAGATCACCGCTTCCAGGTTCTTCGCCGCCGCATCCCATGCAATCCCGCCTGCTGCGAGATCGATGGTCGTCGCGGGTGCCAGGCCAGCGTCCAAGCGATTCTCGTGGGGGCCGGCCATCAGCGCTCACCCCCGCCGCTGATGCCTCGGGAACGATTGTTCGACTCGATGGCCGCCGTGACTCCTCGCATCTGAGCGCTGGAGTCCTCGTCGATGCCGATCGACTCGTTCTGGAACTGCACGATGTCGGACACGTAGGAAGCCAGGAGGTGATCCAGCCCCTGGTAGGTCTCCAGCATGAAGGTGCGTGCGTTGGTGGTGTGCCAGCCCAACTGAACTCCGCGGGGCAGAGTGCCGAACGCCGTCTCGGAGACTGGGTTGATCTGCCCCGGCACCAGGTCCCGGCCATCCTCAAGGCTCTTGACGACCCTGTCGATGAGTTCGGGGTCGACCCGGAACTCGTTCAAGGACGAGACGATGCCTGCTACGGCGTCACCGTTAGGAATCACTGGGACTCTGCCTTTCTTCAGACGCGACCGCGTGGAGCCTTCCACCGAGACGGCCGTTCAAACATGGTAGGTCGCGCGGGTTGCGCTGAGTCTTCAGCGGGGGTGTCCGCATGGGGCACACTGAGCGCGAATTGTTCGGGTCGCCTCGCGGGTGAGGTGTGCGGAGAGGGTGAGATGCGGGTTCTCGTAGGTCTCTTGGTGGGTGCAGTGTTGCTAGGCGGGTGTTCAAGCAGCGACCCCGGTGTCGGTTCGAAGACAGGAGGGTCGCCGTCAGCGTCAGCGTCAGTCTCGGCTGAGCCGACCGTCACGCCCAGCCCCACGGAGGACCCATCACCGTCAGTGGCGCCTGCCTCCGGCGAATTGGTGGTGATGGGGCCGTTGTCGCTGCGTGTGCCGGACAACTACGTCCTCGACTTCACCACCGACGAGTCATTCGTCGCGCGAGGCCAAGGGTTCAAGGGCTCGCTGAACACCATGGGAGCCCTGCGGATCGACTCCGCCGGTAGCCAACCCGAGTTGCGCGAAGCGTTGAGCAACTACCGGTCGAGCAAGGGTTTCCTACGCGACCCCAAGGAGCGTGAACCCGTCGTCGTGGGAGGGCTCGAGATGTTCCACATCGCCGGGATGTCCAACGACAACGCCTGGACCGAGGCATACGGCGTCGCGACGGCGAAGCACGTCTACTCGATCGACTTCGACTTCATCGCCCAGTTCACCCCGCCGAAGAAGCGCCGCCAGATCATCGAATCAGTCCTCGCGACGGTCGAGATCAACGAGTCCTGAGCGCCGCCTCGTGGGGTGGAGACTCGTGGGTTTGAGGAATAGGGAACTAACGTTACCGGGTGACCCAGGACCATCGTGAGAGCTTCCAGCGTGGACTGGGCATGGGGCTCTCGTTCGCAGCGGTGAGCTTTCTCCTCGCCATGTCGTTCGGTGTGGTGGCAGTGGACGCCGGGCTCTCCCCGCTCCAGGCCATCGTCATGTCCGCGGTGGTGCACGCCGGGTCGGCCCAGTTCGCCTCGGTGGCGATCGTGGGAGCCGGTGGAGGACTGGTGCCGGCCGTGGCGGCGGCGGGCCTGATGAACAGCCGCTTCCTGGCCATGGGCATCGCCTTGGCGCCATCGCTCCCGGGACGCGCCGTACGCCGCGGGCTGCAGGGGCAGACGGTCGTCGACCCCTCGTGGGTGATGGCGAACCGGGGTGACGGGACGTTCGATCGGTGGTTGCTGTTCGGCGCCACCCTCCCGCTCTACACCGCCTGGGTGCTGGGCACGACCGCAGGAGCGTTGGGGGGCCAACTGCTCGGGGACACCGATCGCTGGGGTCTCGACGCGGTCTACCCGACGTTCTTCCTGGCGCTCCTGGTGGCCGAGTTACGCGACCCCAAGATGCGGCGGGTGGCCCTGGCTGGCGGCGTCGTTGCCCTGGCCCTCGTGCCGTTCACCCCTCCGGGAATCCCGGTGCTCGTGGCCGCCGTGACCGCGCTGGCAGGGCTCGTCAAAGGAGGACCTCGATGACCTTCTGGATCCTGATCGCAGCTGTGGCGGTGTTGACGGCCGCCATCAAGGCGGTCGGGCCGGTCGTGCTGGGTGGACGAGCCCTTCCTCCTCGCTTCAACGGCGTCATCGTGTTGATGCCCGCAGCGGTGCTCACCGCATTGGTGGTGACTTCCGCGCTGGCGGACGGCAACCGGTTGACCGTCGACGCGACCACCGTCGGGGTCGGGGTCGGGGGACTGCTGCTGTGGAAGCGTGCCCCGGTGCTCGTCGCCGTGGTAGCGGCGGCCCTGGTGACCGCCGGCCTGCGTGCACTGGGTTGAGTCAGCGGGGCAGGTCGGGAAGCTCTCCGCGTTCGATCGCAGCGAGGGCCTGCGGGGTGTAGTACCCGTCGGCCAACAGAACCTCGTACCGCACCACGTCGCGCTGGCCGAACTGCGCGGTGAGTGACATCACCAGGCCGCTCTCGGCCACCCCTGGCCCTAGGACGCGTTCGACCTCGCCCCCCAGATTGACGTCCTCGGCCAAGAACTGAAGGTCCGCCTCACGCAAGCCCCAACGCTGGCGCTCCTCGCGTAGCGCCGCTAGGCCGTCGCCCGCGTCGTACGACGTGATCCACGTGACCGACAGTCCAGAACCGTCGGTGTCGAACTGGACTCCGAAGGTCGAGGTCTCGATGGTGTCCTCGCCCTGAGGCCCGACAAGGGTCAGGTCGATCACCGGACCGCCCGGGGTGCCGATGATCGGCCCCATGCGTCCGGCTTCGATCCCGACCTCATCGGCAGTGAGGGAGTGGTCCTGCAGGGCGAACCGCGCGGCGCCGGCGGCCTTGATGGCGGAGATGCCGTCCTCGTCGAGACGGGACTGGGTGACGGACAAGGGACTGGCTCCAGACGTCGGGTCGTTCGCGGGCTCCTGCGAGGCGCAGCTCGTGACCAGCAAGGCTACGACCGTCAGCGCGGCCCACCTTGTCGGCAGGTTCGGAGAGGTCTTCATCGGCGGTACTGCCAATCGGTGAGGAAGTCGTGGGTGATGTCGCCGATGTTGTTCGACGGGCGGGCTTGCTCGACGCGATCGCCGAAGTCCGAGGCGACGAGGTCGCGTAGTCGGTCGGGATCGTTGTGGACGAGGTCGAGGTAGGCCGGCAAGGTGTCCTGCTCGATCAGGCTCCAGCGCTGCTCGGCGTTGGCGATGTTGCCGTCCGGCAATGGCGTCACCACCTCGCCGAGGCTCGTGCTCGGCAGGGGCAGTGGACCGAGGTTGCGAGGGGTGTCGCCGAGGTCGATCACCTCGGGGAAGACATCGGCGTACCCCTGGGCGCCGGGGATGGACGGAGCCCCGACGGCCGTGATCCCCCAGGTGACAACTTCGCCGGAAGGACTGTGCGTGCGCATCCGGTCGTAGTCGTCGGCGATGACGTCCCACTGCTCACGGTGGAGCAACTGTTGGTTCCCGCGATCGATCAGGCCCTGGTCTCCGGTCCGTCGACCCTCATCGATATCGAGCCAGGCATCCCGGGTAGGGACATCGAGTAGCCGGGCGTCGGCCATCCGATCGATCTCGGCCGTTCCCCCCAGCAGATAGGCCTCGTGCATGGAAGCCTGATCGAGGAAGATCTCCTTCTGCATCCCGAGCAGGGTGGTCTGGTAGTAGTTGAGTTCTTCATCGCTCAACGAGGCCAACCCACCCAGCCGGTCGAGGAGTTCGTCGTCCACCGGACCGGGAAGGTCCGGGACCCGGTCGATCCCACCCTCCACCGACCGGGCCCAGGAGCGGACCATGTCGAGGTCGTAGAAGCCACCGGCGAAACTGGGACCGACGAGGTTCGCCATCCCGGCCCAGGTCAGCTCGGGGTTCTCCAGAAAGAGTTGACCGTAGTAGTCGTAGACCGCGGTGATGGTGTCGGAGTTGTACGCCGCGCCCCGACTCACGTCCCACGTGTCGGGGTCGATCCCCGCCGCCTCCAAAGCGACGCCGTCCCAGTAGTCGTCGATGAAGCGGTTGTAGAGCGGGCTGCGTGGATCCAGTCGCCCCTGATCGACGGCGCGATCAAGGTAGGACTTGGCCGCGTCGGGGTGTCGTTCGGTCCACCGGCGGAAGTCGTCGGAGGCGAAGAGCGCCGCCGCTTCGTCGTCGCCCAACGACCCCACCGCGGGTGGGGCGTAGTCCTCACCCGTGGCGGCATCGACGCCGGTAGCCCGCCACTCGTCCAGAGCGCAGTCGATGGCGAAGGCAACCTGATGGTCCTCGTCGTAGACCTGTTGGAGGGCCTGCCCGATCGCCTCGGCGTGCGCGGCAACCTTGGCTGCGTTCGTCACGCGTTCGGCGAGGTCGGTCAGGAGGTGGTACTTCCGCGGGTCCCGGATCTCCCAGGTTTCGCTGACCGTGAAGCCCTCGCCTCGGGCGTCGCCGACTTGAGCCAGCAGGTGATCGCGCACCGACTGCAAGCGATCGGCGCCGGAGCGCAACGCGTCGGCGACATCCTCGCCCCGGTACTGCACTCGTCGGCCAGATCGGATCTCGCGCTGGACCTGAGCACTCATCGCCTCGGAGGCCTGGCCGTCCCACGACGCGGTGACCTCGTCAAGGTCCTCCTCCGCGCGGCGCAAGCGTTGTCCCAGACGATCCATCCGGGCCTCGAGGGTCGTGGCTACTGCCCGTAGTGAATCCGGACGCCACGACTGGATCTGCGAAAGGGTTAGCGTCATTGAGGTCCCGGTCGGAGTCGGGTGCTCACGTGATCGTCGGTGGCGACGTAGTCCTCGGCTGTGCGGGTGACCCGCTCGGCGATGCTCGCGAATCGGCCGCCCACGCCGCAGAGGGCCGAACGGCCGGTGGCACCGAGGCCGGCTGCGATGACTCCCGTCTCGGACCCCTCAAGAGCGGCACGCAGGTCGGCCCCGAGGTCGGTGGAGATCAAGTCTGACAACTCGTCGTCGATGTCCTGCCCAGCGTTCGCGAAGGTCCTCAACGCCTCGGCTGAGACCTTGAGATCACCCATCCGTTCCACCTCCGACCCCTGGCGTCCGTCGCTCCCGTTCAGGCTTCCCGCGATCTCGCCATCGTAAACACGCCCGGACGAACCCCGTTCAGCTGAGGATGTCCTTGCGGCGGAACAGTGCGTAGCCGAGGCTGACGAAGCCGCCGGTGTAGAGCAGCGACCAGAGCACCCCGTGCCGCAGATCCGTGTAGTCGATTGCGGGTCGGAGCAGGTCGAACCAGGCGCTGGCGTAGTAGAGCGGCAGGGCACTTCGGAGGTCGCCCAGGTTGCCGATCTGGCCCAGGATCGAGGCCACGATCGTCACCATCACCGCCCCACCGACTGCCGCCAACGGAGCATCGGTTCGGACACCCAGCGCGAAGGCGATGGCGCCGACGGGGAGCAGCGACACCACGACGTACGCCGTGACGGCCAGCAGTCGCGGCGCCATCGAACCCCACTCGATCGTCCCCCCGGACAGGCTCATGAAGGGGCTTGAGCCGTAGAAGACCCAACCCACCAGCAGGGACCACGCCACCAGCGTGACCACAGCGAGCGCCATGGTCACGAGTCCGACGATCAGCTTGCTGGTGAGCAGGCGGTTGCGTGGCACGGGGGCGAGCAGGAGATAACGCAGTGTCGACCAGGAAGCTTCGGAGGGGACCGAGTCGCCCACGAAGAGTGCCGCGAGCACCATCAGCAGGAACGACGACGACACGGCCAACGAGAAGACGGTGAAGTTGGCGGCACCTGAGGTGGCGAGGGAGACGAACCGGTCCTCGCCACCGCCCTCGTTCTCGCCGTCCCCGATCGCGAAGGCGCCGACGATGATCAGCGGCAGCGCCACGATCAGGACGAAGGACCAGAGGGTGCGGCGACGACCGAGTTGGCGACGGGCCTCAGCCCGCCACGACAACGGCTGGAGTTGGGTCATCGCGAACGCACCTGTCGTAGATCCGGGGTACCGGCGCCGGCGGCGCCATCTCGCGCGCCCGCCGCGGCGATCACCCCGAGGAAGACCTCCTCGAGGTGGCGACGGCTGGACACCCCGACGATGGGCAGACCGGCGTCCGCGGCGGTGCGCACAACCTCGGCCCGGGTCATCGAGGCGGTCACGATCACGTGCGGCTCGATCTCATCGGCGACGGCCTCCACCTCCTCGATCCCGCTGGCGGACCGCAGAGTGGCGGCCGCTGCGTCGGCATCAGCGCCGACGCTGAGCGTGATGACAGTGGTGTCCGCGTTGTCGACGAGTTCGGCGACCGTCCCGGTGGTGACGACTCGGCCCGCGTGCATGACGACGACATGGGTGCAGGTCAGTTCCACCTCGGAGAGCAGGTGGCTGGAGATCACGACGGTGCGCCCCGCGGCGGCGTACCTCGCCAGGATCGGTCGCAGGCCGGCGATCTGCGGTGGGTCGAGGCCGTTGGTGGGTTCGTCGAGGACCAACACCTCGGGCAGGCCGAGCATGGCCTGGGCGATCCCCAGCCGTTGGCGCATCCCGTGGCTGTAGGTGCGGACCGGTCGGTCGACCGCACCACCGAGGGCGGCGACTTCGAGGACCTCGTCGTACCCCGCCTCTTCGTCGGGGCGGCCGGTCGCGGCCCAGTAGGCGCGCAGGTTGTCCATCCCCGTGAGGTGGGGCAGGAAACCCGGTCCCTCGATCAGGGCGCCGACCCGAGCCAGCACGGGGGAGCCGGCTGTGACGCGGTCGCCGAGGACGTGCGCCGCGCCGGAGTCGGGACGGATCAGGCCCATCACCATGCGCAGGGTGGTGGTCTTGCCGGCGCCGTTCGGACCCAGCAGGCCGACGACCTGGCCGCGCTCGGCCCGCC
>CBDTZB010000103.1:0-7741 GCA_965364795.1 uncultured Nocardioides sp. | reverse complement strand
GCGCCGATCACCAACCTGCTGCTGACGGGGCTGGTGAATCCGCTGGTGCAGGCACTGGATGCCAGTCTGCTGACTCCCGTCCTGACGAGCCTGGGTGTGGAATTGAGTGGAGCCGACGTTTTCGCTCGGCCGACCCCGAAGTGTGATCAGCCTGCGTTGCGCGGCTAGAGCACCGCAACAGCAGAGTGGCTTGGCTGACTAGCCAGCAGATACACACAGGCGTTGGCTGCGGCACTGTCCTGCCTGCGCTCGGCTCGTCAGGTCGAGACACCTGACCTGCCGCCCAGCCGTATGCAGGAGATCGGCCGGCTGGCCCACCCGAACTAGGGAAGAAATGACCGAACGGTCAGTCCTCGACGGATCTCGAGACGTGCACCAACAGCCAACCTAGCGTTGCGTCTACCGCAACGAAGTGGTGGCTAGCTAAGCCACGCTCATCTTGAGGATCCCCCCATGCGCTCAGACCCCCAGAACACCCCACCCCAAAAACCCCCCACCAAGCCACGCCCCGATGAAGAGCGTGGTGCGGCGGCAGTCGAGTTCGCGCTCGTGCTCATGCCCCTGCTGACGATCGTCTTCGGGCTGATCCAGTACGGCTGGTACTTCTACGCCATGCAGTCCGGTACGTCGGCCACGAGCGCCGTCGTGCGCGAACTGTCGGTAGGGGACTGCCAGAACGCTACGGAGCTGAAGGCGTTCGTCGTCAAGCGCCTCGCCGGCGCCGCGGTCTCTGCCGACACCGTCCAGATCACCACCGTCTACCGCAACAGCACGCTCGGCCGTCCACCGATGTCGGCCCCCGGGGCCGTCGGCGGTGAGGTGGAGGTGACTCTTCGGTTCCAGACGGCCGATCTGCACTTTCCCTTCATCCCGGTCCCCGACGACGGCGTCGTGACCCGCAAGGCAGTGGCTCGGGTCGAAGACACCCAACCCTCGACGACCGGTTGCGGATGAACGACTGACTATGAATCAGCCTGATGTGGACGAGGAAGGCTCCGTCGCGATCGTCGTGGGTCTGCTGTGCGTGGTCCTGCTCAGTTTCGCTGCCCTGACCGTGGATCTGGGCATGATGCTGGTCCAGAAGAGCGAGGTTCAACAGGACACCGACCAAGCGGTTCTGGCCGGTGCACATGGAACCAACCTGCCCGGCACTCCAGTGGGCACGTGCGGCTACGGCGTACGGGCGTCTGTCAGCGACCGGGCGGTGGTCGACGTTGCGCGCCACTTCGAGGCGGAGTCATGGTCGCCAACTCCGACGCAGGCGCAACTTGCCGACTGTGACCTCACGAATGGAGAGGTCCTCTACGGCACGCTGAAGAAGACTGCGGCGGGACAGGTGCTGCAGTACCACCCTCACCAACTCACGGTGGTCAGTCCCGAGCGCACGGTGGACTTCGGGTTCGCCAAGATCATGGGCTTCGACAGCGCTGCGGTGACGGGTTCAGCCACTGCAGCGATCAGCTCACCGGCCGTCAGTTCGGTTCCGTTCTACGCCTTCACGGGTTGCGACTACGGGCGTCAGACCATCGCTCAACCCAACAACGGGCATGCGAACAACTCGCCGCTCCTGTCCTTCGCCACGGATCTCAACATCGCCACAGTGAGCGCGGTTGCCACCTCGCCGGTCACAACCCCGCCCACGGTGATGACGGGTGTCGATACCGGCCTTGAGATCACCGGCCTCAGCCTGCTGCTCGCGTCGCAAGTCGGTTTCTTCGAGTCAGGGGTGAGCGGCGCCGGTCCAGCACCGATCACGGTCCCGTCCTCGGAGTTTGCGGTGTCTGGCCTCACCAGGATTCGGCTGTCGTCAGTTCCGGCGCAGGTCCGGAACGTGCCGGGCTCATGGTTCATCCGGGTGAAGATTGCGGGGAAGTGGTCCTCTGCTGCTCTTGCGCCGCGGCTCCTCGTCGGTGAGCCGACCCTGACCTGCGGACAGGGTTCCAACGAGGGCAACTTCGGGTCCTTGCTGCTCGCTAACAGTCAGGTCAACGGCCAGGGGGACCAGGTTGCGATGAATATCGCCGCAGGGTTGGAGCACACCGTGGCGGTGCACCCCTCGCCCCAGAGCGACTGGACATGCTCGACAAGTCAGTCCCGCGCGGTGCTGTGGCCCGAAGAGGGCACGAACTGCGTCGACACCAGGACGGGCATGATCGCCAACTCGGCGCACGCCGGCCTGATCGCGGGAGTCAGCGGCAACCAAGGGTTCCAAGCCGGTCGTCTGGCGAACGTCTCTGCCGGGACGGGGTGTGCCGAATCGGGTCTGCCCTCGACAACGGTGGTTTCGGGGGTGCAGGTGAACAACGACACCCTGACCTGTTTCCTCACCGACGGCACCACCAACGTCGGATCGATCAGCAGCGCCAACTACGCAGGCGGCCCGGTGCTTTCGCCGAAGATCTACTCCTCTCCGCGTTTTATGATGATCCCGGTCCTGGGACGCCAACCGGGCAACGGAGGAAGCGCGAAGTACCAGATCGTGGCTTTGCGCCCCGCGTTTCTCACCGATCAGCCGAACTCGGCGACCCGGACGACGACCGCACTGGCTAGCAACGGGCTCACTCTGGATCATCGGGGTGAGATCGAGTCGGTGCAGATCGTCTTCCTGAATGCAGCAGCACTCCCGACCATGGAGTCGACCAATGTCACGCCGTACACCGGATCCGGGCCGAGGGTCCTGCGTCTGATCGACTGAACCGGCCCAGCTCGTGTCCACAGGACGCAGCGCGCCCTTGCTTGTCCCCAGAAGTCGTTGACTCGCTCTGCCGACCGCCGTTGCGGGTGAAGGCTCCTCGGCAGGAGGTCAGAGATGACAACACAGTCGACGGATTCGACAGCACGATCTACCGCACCATCCACCGCCGCAGCCAAGCAGGCCCTAGGGGCCTACGGCGAAACCATTGCCTTGCGTCACCTCACGGAGCAGGGCTTGATCCTGCTGGATCGCAACTGGCGATGCGACCAGGGCGAGATCGACCTGGTCC
Source organism: uncultured Nocardioides sp. (assembly GCA_965364795.1). Taxonomy (GTDB): domain Bacteria; phylum Actinomycetota; class Actinomycetes; order Propionibacteriales; family Nocardioidaceae; genus Nocardioides. Next base: position 4,757 of record CBDTZB010000103.1, on the reverse strand, counting down.
TTCGCGAGGGTCAGGTGCTGGTCATCTGTGAGGTCAAGACCCGCACCAGCAACGAATACGGCACACCCCATGAGGCGATCAGCGATGCCAAACTCGATCGACTGCGCCGACTGGGGGAGGCCTGGCAGGAGGGTCGAGGAGTTCGGGCGCCGGAGGTTCGGGTGGACCTTGTAGCAGTCCTGCGGCCTCGTCGTGGTCCGGCCGTGGTCGATCACGTCCGGGGGATCGGCTGATGCCGTTTGCGACGGCTCGCACCGTCTCGCTGCTGGGTGCCCTGGGTCACCTGATCGACGTTCAAGCCGACGTCTCGCCCGGGCAGGTGAACGTCACCCTGGTCGGCCGGCCTGATGCGTCGCTGAACGAGGCGAAGGACCGCTGCCGGATGGCGATCATCAACTCCTCGCTCGGCTGGCCCGCGACCAAACGCATCACGATCCTGCTCGCACCGGCCGATCTGCCGAAGCGCGGCACTCACTTCGATCTCGCGATCTGCGTGGCGATCCTGGCTGCGGACTCGTCGGTGCCTCGACGGACCCTGGATGACACAGCCTTTATCGGCGAGGTAACCCTGTCGGGAGGCCTCCGTTCGGTGGCAGGTGTGCTCCCGATGACCTTGGCGGCAGCCGAGCGGGGGATCAAGCGGATCTTCGTGCCTGAGCCGCAGGCCAAGGAGGCTGCGATGGTTCCGGGGATGGCCGTGTTCGGCATGCGCTCGCTGGAGCAGGTGGTCGCGGAGCTCTGCGGGGACGAGGTGCCCGAGGCCCCACCGGTTGCCCCCATGTCCGGCAGTCGGCTGTTGTCTTGGCGTGGTGCCGAGCGACTCGAGGAGATGGATTTCGCGGATCTCTTCGGTATGGAGGACGCCAAGTTCGCCGTGGAGGTCGCGGCAGCGGGTGGGCACCCGTTGCTGTTGTCTGGTCCCAAGGGAGCAGGAAAGACGAGCCTGGCGGAGCGAATTCCCACGATCCTGCCGGACCTGATTCCTGAGGAGTCCCTCGAGCTCACCGCGATCCACTCACTGGCCGGCGCGCTGGAACCCGGGGATGAGCGTCTGCGCAGACCGCCGTACTCAGCTCCTCACCACGACGCCAGCAAGAGCAGCTTGATCGGTGGCGGATCGGGCCAGGTCCGTCCCGGCGAGATCAGCAGAGCGCACTGCGGGGTGCTGTTCCTCGATGAGTTCCCGCTGTTCCGCACCGACGTCATCGACGCCCTGCGGCAACCCCTGGAGAGTGGGGACATCACCATCGCCCGCCGCGACGAGTTGGTGACCCTTCCGGCTCTGACGATGCTGGTGCTGGCCTGTAACCCGTGCCCCTGCGGCGAGTACGCAGAAGACGCGACGTCGAACCGGTGCCGCTGCCGAGAGCAGAAGCGTCGCGACTACCGGGCGCGGATCAGCGGGCCGATCGCTGACCGCATCGACATCACCCGCCACGTGTCACCGCTGCGACCCAGTGACCGGGACCCCCTCGATGCTGTGGAGCCTTCAGAGGCTATTCGGGGGCGGGTGGCTGCCGCCCGCCAGCGTCAGCACACCCGATACGCGGGCAGGGGGTGGCGGCTCAACAGTCACGCGCCCGGGACGGCACTGAGGGATGAATGGCCGCTACAGGAGTCGGGTCGTCGCCTGGTGGATGACGCGTTGTACGCCGGCCGCATCAGCAACCGGGGATCGGTGCGAGTGATGCGGCTCGCCTGGACGCTCGCTGATCTACGGGCAGGCGACACCGGGGTCGAGCTTGTTCCGGGAGCGGATGACGTGCAGACCGCTCTGGCGCTGCGGTCCGGTGCTCCGTTGCTGAGTCGAGTGGTGCGGAGGGTCGGATGAGCGACCAGGAGATCGAGCGCTTGGCTCGGGTGGCACTGAACAGGATGGGTGAGCCGGGCAATCCGCGAATGGCCGCGATGGTCGCCGAGCACGGGGCCCACCCGCTCTACGACATGTTGCGTAACGAGAGGGACGTCGAAAATCTACTCACCGACGGCGCTGCGCGTCTGGCCGGGATCGAGCCGGAGCGGGAGTTGCTGCAGGCCGAGCGGCTGGGCATCCGGTTCGTGATTCCCGGCGACGAAGAGTGGCCTTCAGGTGTCGAGGATCTGCTGGGGGTCGAGGCGTTGCACGACAGGGGTGGGGTGCCGCTGGGGTTGTGGGTCAAGGGTCCGTTGGCACTGAACACGCTGTCGGAGTCGGTGGCCATCGTCGGGTCGCGCTCGTCCACGACGTACGGCGACGCCATCGCCCAAGAGCTCGGGGCGGCGGTGGGTCGAACCGGACGCGCGATCATCTCCGGGGCAGCCTTCGGTATCGATATCGCCGGCCACCGCGGAGCCCTCGCCGAGGACGCGCCCACCGTGGCCGTGCTCGCGTGCGGAGTCGACAAGATCTATCCCAAGGCGCACGCCGGACTCCTAGCTCGGCTCGCCGAGCAGGGCGCGATCGTCTCCGAGGCCCCACCCGGGTGCGCTCCCCAACGCATTCGGTTCTTGGCCAGGAACCGCATCATTGCTGCGCTCTCTCAGGGGACCGTCGTCGTTGAGGCGGCCGTCCGCAGCGGTGCCCTCAACACCGCCAACTGGGCCGGTCGGCTCAACCGTCTGGTGATGGGCATCCCCGGTGCGGTGACCAGCGCTTCGTCGGCCGGAGTACATGCTCGGATCAGAGACGGATCGATGACGCTGGTGACGTCGGGCCGAGACGTCCTGGAACTCATCGGGCCCTCGGGGGAGCACCTGTTGGAGGAGGAGCGGGCTCCGGAGAGTGCTCGCGATCTCCTGCCCCGGGTGCTGCAACAGGTGCTCGACGCGGTTCCCGTTTATGAAGGAGCGGGACTCGACTCGATCTGTCGTGCCGCGGGGCTCGGCCGGGTCGAGGTGGCCGAAGCGCTGCGTCGCCTGCTCGAGATCGGTCAGGTCACCGAACACCATGGAGGGTGGCGGTTGTCGAAGGCCGCGCGAACGTGGACGTCGAGGTGATGGGGTTCTGTCCGCAGCGAGCCGCGAGGCGGCAGTCCTGACTAAGTGCGCCGAGTCCAGCCTCCCGCCGCAGCGAAGCTCTCCGCTCTAGTCTGACGAAGTGAGCGAGAAACAGGACGTCGCGGGCGGGTTGCCCGAGGCGATGACGCGGTTATTGGGGGAGTACGAGCGCCACCTGACCTCCGAACGGGACCTCTCGACCCACACGGTGCGGGCGTACCTCACCGACCTGGTCGATCTGGGTGAGCATGCAGTTCGGTCCGGGGTCAGCGACCTCACCGAGATCGATCTACGCCTCCTGCGCAGTTGGTTGGCCAAGCAGCAAAGCACGGGCAAAGCGCGCACCACCATGGCTCGCAGGGCCACCGCGGCCCGGTTATTCACGGCGTGGCTGGCCCGCAGCGGCCGAACTGCCACCGATCCGGGGGCGGCGCTGGGCTCGCCCAAGGCCAAGTCGGCCCTTCCCGTGGTTCTACGCGTCGACGAAGCCCGGGACCTCGTCGAATCCGCAGCTCGCCGAGCCGATGACGGCAGCCTGGTGGGCATCCGCGACGTGGCCATCCTGGAACTGCTCTACGCCACCGGGGTGCGGGTCGGTGAACTGGTCGGGTTGGACGTGGACGACGTCGACCGGGAACGCCAGGTCGTCCGAGTTCTGGGTAAAGGACGCAAGGAACGGGTGGTGCCGTTCGGCAAACCAGCCGCGACCGCGGTCGACCGGTGGGTCCAGTCAGCTCGGGGAGAGGTCGCCGTGCCGGAGGCTGGCGCTGCCCTGTTCCTCGGGATGCGGGGCCGGCGGATCGACCCACGCGCCGTGCGGACGATGGTGCATCAGCGCATCGCGGCCATCCCCGGTGCGCCTGACATCGGACCGCACGGGCTGCGGCACTCCGCGGCGACGCACCTCCTGGAGGGGGGAGCGGACCTGCGCTCGGTGCAGGAGTTGCTGGGGCACGCCTCGTTGAACACGACCCAGCGCTACACCCACGTCACGACCGACCGGTTACGGCGCGCCTTCCAGCAGGCCCATCCACGCGCCTGACCCGAGCGCAAGCGACCGCGTCAGAGGCGCGGTCAGGGGCAGGGCCGCGTGAGGGACCGGGACGTCGCGCCAGAGCGGTAGCAAGCGCACCGGTCCTGCCCCCACCAGCCGCAGCGGGTCGAGATAGGTGTCCCCAGCCCGCCACCCCCAATGCAGGCAGGCCCTCGGGAAGCAGTGCGAGCCGAACAGCTCGAGGTGCCCGATCACGTCTCCAGCGCTGACCGCATCGCCCACAGTCATCCCGGCACGAACAGGCTCATAGGTGGTTCGCGTCGGCCCGTGCTCGACGACCACCACCCCGCGCCCAGCTAAGGGCCCGGCGAACGTGATGCTGCCCGGCAGCGCGGCACGAACCGGTTGCGCCACATCGCCCAGCAGGTCCACGCCACGGTGGCCCGCGGCGTACGGATCGCTCGGTGGGTCGAACCGGGCGACCACTTGTGGTTCCGGCGTCAGTGGCCATTCGCCGAGCGGGTCATCTTCGGCTCCGGGCTGGGATGGAAACAGGAGAGCGAGGAGCAGGGGAGCGCCGCCGAAGGCGCGACGCAGGAGCATGGAGGTTGCCATCACGACAGGATGAGGTGTCCTCAGGCGAACGGGGCTCGCTAGCGACCCAGCGGGGGAGGAGGCGGCGTTGAGGCACGGCTGTGCACAGTTCCTGGCCCCGAGTCGGCAGGGGCGCCTGACCTTGGCCGAAGAAACTGGACCCTGGACGAAGAAGTTTTATCGGCCAAGGTCC
>CBDTZB010000102.1:0-7769 GCA_965364795.1 uncultured Nocardioides sp. | reverse complement strand
GGGGATCGGCGAGAAGCTCACGTTCCTCGGATCCCCACGAGGCGAACTTCGTGGCCCTACGAGGCGAACTTCGTGGTTAGTCCAGGGGCCGCGGGGAGGTCCGAGAGCACCTGGAACTGGTGCGCCTGCTGCTTGGGGAGGGACACTGTGCCGCCCTGGGTGACGACCGCTTCGATATCGCCGGTGGTGGAGCGGACCTCGCCCTCAAGGACGTAGAACAACTCGTCTTCGACATCGTGGCTGTGAGGTCGGTGTTGTCGCCGTCCACTTTCAGGGTCTGCGAGGTGTTGAGGAAGTGCCAGGGTTCGCCCTCGGCGTTCCCAAGAATCATCGGGGTCTGCAAAGTCATGACTGCTCATCACCAAGGCGAAAATTGGGTTGGCGCGTGTCAGCCGGCCCGGTGCGCGTCGGTGTCGGACAGGTGCTGAGGGTGGTCACATGGGCTCTCCGGTAGCGAGTTTTCGAGACTCTCCTATCGACCTTAGGGAGAAGATCGGCGCCGTGTAATCCCCCAGATGGGGGGCATGCGATCTCAGAGTGCCGGTGCAGCCCCATCAGGCGAACCTCGAAGCCCCAACAGGCGAACTTCGCGTCCCCATCAGACGAACTTCGTGGTGAGGGGGAGGGGAGTCTGAAAATGTTGCTGGTTGACTGGCGACCATGAGCGAGACCCCTACCTTGGACCTGGACGCCGACGTCGTCACCCTGACCCGGCAGTTGGTCGATATCGAGTCGGTGAGCCGCGACGAGAAACTCATCGCCGATGCGGTGTACGGCGCCCTGTCACGGCTGCCACACCTCACCGTCACTCGCCGCGGGCACACCATCGTGGCGCACACCGATCTGGGCCACTCCGAGCGCGTGATCATCGCCGGACACCTCGACACGGTGCCTCTCAACGACAACCTCCCGAGCCGTCTCGACGAGGAGGCCGGGCTTCTGCACGGCCTAGGGACCTGCGACATGAAGGGCGGAGACGCGGTCATCTTGAAACTCGCCGCCACGTTGATCGAGCCCAATCGTGACGTCACCTTTGTGCTCTACGAGGCGGAGGAGATCGACGAGGTCTTCAACGGTCTGCGAGCCCTCAGTGAAACTGATCCGGACCTCCTGCGGGCCGACTTCGCCATCTTGATGGAACCCAGCAACGGGGTCGTCGAAGCGGGTTGTCAGGGCACGCTGCGGGTGGAGGTCACCGCCACCGGAGAACGTGCCCACTCGGCGAGGTCCTGGAAGGGCGTCAACGCCATTCACGGCGCCGCCGACATCCTCACCCGGCTCAAAGCCTACGAGCCGCGCACACCCGTCATCGACGGCTTGCAGTACCACGAAGGACTCAACGCGGTGCGCATCCGCGGCGGAGTTGCCGGCAACGTGGTGCCCGATGAGTGCGTCGTCGAGGTGAACTACCGCTTCGCCCCCGATGTCTCGACCGACGAGGCGCAGTCCTTCGTCCGCGACTTCTTCTCCGGGTACGACGTCCGTCTCACCGACCTCGGTGCCGCCGCGATGCCGGGGCTGGATCGGCCCGCCGCGCAAGCCTTCGTCGCAGCAGTCGGGGGTGTCGTCAACCCCAAGTTCGGGTGGACCGACGTCGCCCGCTTCACCGCGCTCGGCGTCCCAGCGGTCAACTTCGGACCGGGCGACCCGCTGCTGGCGCACAAGCAGGAGGAACACGTGCCGATCGACCAGATCCGCAACTGCGAGGTCGCGCTGCGGACCTGGCTCACCACCCCTCACACCTCAGGAGACTCAGCGTGAAGAACACGGGCAAGGGCCCCATCATCATGCGCCGCCACCAGGTGGGCAGCTCGACCGCCGATCAGCGCCTGCTGGACTCGCGTAGCGCCAGCGACTGGGTGCACACCGACCCGTGGCGGGTGCTGAGGATTCAGGCCGAGTTTGTCGAGGGGTTCGGAACTCTGGCCGAGCTGGGACCCGCGATTGGAGTCTTCGGATCCGCACGGACCTCACTCGACGACCCGATGTACGCCAAGGGCGAGCAGGTCGGGGCCAAACTCGTCGAGGCCGGGTACGCCGTCATCACCGGCGGGGGGCCCGGCGTGATGGAGGCCGCTAACAAGGGAGCCAGCGAAGCTGGTGGGATCAGCGTCGGGCTGGGAATCGAACTGCCCTTCGAGACGGGCCTGAACGAGTGGGTCGACCTCGGGATCAACTTCCGCTACTTCTTCGCCCGCAAGACCATGCTCGTGAAGTACTCCCAGGGCTTCGTGGTGCTGCCGGGAGGGGTCGGCACCCTGGACGAACTGTTTGAGGCGCTCACCCTGGTGCAGACCGAGAAGGTGACCGCCTTCCCGGTGGTCCTGATCGGCGTGGAGTACTGGTCGGGGCTCCTGAGTTGGTTGCGCGACACCGTCCTGGCGGACGGCAAGATCTCCGAGGCGGACCTGGATCGGCTCCAACTCACCGACGACGTCGACGAGGCGGTGCGGATGGTGAGCGCGCGGACGGGTGCTCGCGCAGGTGGCGACCCGTCATGATGTGGCTCTTCGCCGCCCTGATCGTGCTGGCCATGGGCGGGGTGGCCATGTTGGCCGCTGGACACGGTGCTCCTCTGCGCGAGGACGAGCAAGACCAGATGCCCACCACGTTGCCCGAAGGGCGACCGTTGCAGGCAGCTGACCTGAGGCAGGCACGCTTCGCGGTGGCTTTCCGTGGTTATCGGATGTCCGAAGTCGATGCGCTGTTGCATCGGTTGGCCACCGAGCAGGATGTCGCGTCGAACATCGAGTCTGCCGATCTGCCCGAGAACGATCGGTTTGCGTGAGACGATCGCCCGGTGATCATGCCGGTCCTCGTCTACGTCCTCACGGCGTTCGCCCTTGCGGTCGTCGTGCTCACCCGCAGACGGCTGAGCGGTGACGCCGGTGGCGGGCGGGTTCGGGTCTCCGACAAACTGCTGCGCGCCCATACCGTGGTCGGTTCCTGCGCTCTCGTCTTCTGGTTGGTCTTCCTGGTCCTCGGAGGCGTCGTGGGCGAGACCGCGGCCGGTCTGATCGGCATCGTGGCCCTGGCCTTTTGGTGGTCCCTCGCCCTGATCGCCCTAGGACTTCTCGCTCGGTGGCTGCCGTCGGGCGGCAAACATGCTGGGCCCGAGCAGGACGATGCCTGGGAGAAGGGTCCCGCTCTTTCGCTGGTCGCTCACCTAGGCACGGTGGCCGCGGTCGCGATTTTCACCTACGCCTACCTGAACAACTCCGTCTGAGTGAGTGGGTGAGGTCATGCTGCGCGCAGGGGTTCGCTTCCTGGTAGGCATGACCGCCCTAGCTGCCCTGGTCACGCCGGTCGCGGCGGTACCCCTGCCGACACCCGGAAGCGTCGAATCCACCGTGGCGGCGATGAACGCCGTCACCTCCGCGGACAGGGATCGAGAACGGCGATCCGTCCGCGGTGTCCGGGTTCTGGGCAGGTCTGTCGAGGGCCGCAGGATTCGCGCCTTCCACCTGGGGCAGCCAGCCAGCAAACGCCGGGAAACCGTGGTGCTGATCTCAACCATGCACGGAAACGAGTCGGCCACCGGACAGATCCTGCGTGCGTTGAGGGACGCACCGCAGATCTACGGCGTGGACCTGTGGGTGGTGCCGACGTACAACCCCGATGGTGAGGCCCGAGGCACCCGCCGCAACGCGCGCGGAGTCGATCTGAACCGGAACTACCCGAACAACTGGGTGGACCTCGACGGCAACTATGAGTCCGGAGCCGGGCCCGCCTCCGAGCCGGAGACCCGGGCGATGATGAACTTCCTGCGCGACATCCGACCCGACCGGATCCTGAGTTTTCACCAACCGCTCTACGGCGTTGACGTGGACACCAAACGACCGGGGTTCGCCCGCAAGGTCGCCCGCAAGTTGCGCCTGCCGCGCAGTTCCTTCACGTGCGGCGGCGTCTGCCACGGCACGATGACCGGTTGGTACAACAACAACTTCAGGGGCAACGCACTGACCGTCGAGTACGGCGCCCGGCCGAGCCGCCGCCTGATGCGCAAGGTGGCCCCGGTGCAGGTGCTGTCGATCTTCGGTGCTCGTATCGACAGCGCCCGCATCGTCGGCTAACGACTCACCAGCGGTTCAGCGACCCTCGAAGGTCGGCTTCTCCTTGGCGACGAACGCCGCGACCGCGGCGCGGTGGTCGTCGGTCCTGCCGGTGTGCTGCATCATCTTGCTCTCGAAGTCGCAGGCTTCGGCGAAGGAGTGCCCGGCGGCGTAGGCCACGGACTGACGCATCGATCCCAGCGCCACCGTGGGGCCTGCGGCCAGCCGAGCCGCCAGGGCGCTGACCTCCTCCTTGAAGTCGTCGGCGGCGACCACGGACGTGGCCAGGCCCAGGTCGAGAGCCTCGGCGGCCGGGATGGTGCGAGGGAAGTAGAGAAGCTCCATGGCCTTGGCCCGCCCGACCAGTAGCGGCAGGTGGTAGGACGCTCCGGTGTCGCAGGACAGAGCAACGTTGGCGAAGGCCAGATTGAAGCCCGCAGCCTCGGAGACGATCCGGAAGTCGCAGGCGAAGGCCAAGCTGGCCCCGGCTCCGGCCGCTACCCCGTTGATTGCGGCGATGACGGGCTTGGCCATGCCGGCCAGCGCTTGCACGATCGGGTTGTAGTGCTCGTCGACGGTGGTGAAGAGTTGCTCAGAACCGCCGTTGTTCAGCAGATCGATGTGCTCCTTGAGGTCCTGCCCGGTGCAGAACGCCTTCCCGGTGCCGGTGAGCACCACGCAGCGTGCCTCGGGATCAGCGGCGACCTGCTGAACGACCTCGCGCAACCGGACCTTGGTGGCGATGTTGAGGCTGTTGTGGGCGCTCGGTCGGTTCAGGGTGATGGTCGCAACGCCATCGGTCAGATCCAGCAGGACCAGGTCGGCAGCAGCGTCGGAGGCAGGTGAGGTCGTCATGGACCCTAGTTTGTCAGTCGGTTTCGGATCCCGGACGAAGGCACGCGTCGAGGGTGCTGTCGAGGAAACGGTCGGCGGCCGGCTTGAGGCGCTCAGCGACGTCGTTGAAGTGCCGGGCAGCGCTCGTCCCGGGCCAGCCGTCAGGAAGGAGTTCAACCGGCAGGCCAGGGTCCAAGAAGAGGAACTTGCGCCACTCATGCACCAGCAGGAAGCGGGCGGTGAAGGCCGCCTCGTCGGCGTCGCCAGCGGCGAGCGCGTCGCCGACGATCTGGTCACTCAACTCGGGCCAGGCGTCGTACGCCGCAGCCAGACCGTCGAGATCCCACGCGTCCACCACGCCGGGTTCCAGGTCGGTGACGCGAGCGGTGCGTGCCGTGATCCCGGCACGATCGAGCACCTCAGCCAAACCGGGCCGCGGGTAGGGGCTGAGCCAGGCGCCGGCTGAGATTTGCGCGTACCCCAGGAACGACAGATCCGCGCGGAGTCGCTCACGGCGCGTGCGATGCGAGGGCGGGTCGCCGAGCACCAGGTGCCAGGCTCCGTCCCAGGGCTGGGGTGTCGTGGCGTAGATGCGGGCGGAGGTGTCGGTGAAGCGCCGCTCCGCGGCCGAGGTGGCCCGGTAGCCGGGACCGCAGTCCAGCGTGACTGGTTCCAACCAGCCCTGGGTGACCATCCGCGAGATCGCCGTCCGGACTGCCGGGCCGGTCACTCCGATGGGGCGAAGGAGTCGCAGGAGCGCGGCTACTGGAGACTGACGGTCTCGGTGACTCAGGTGGTCGCCGTACAGGTCGAAGAGGGCCGACCGTGCATGCATGCCGGGCAGTCTGCCACTCCGGGGCCGCTTGGCGAGGGAGGTTCAGGAGGCTGAAGTGGGGGGTGTGGTGCAGAGCACTTAGGGGTGGGGGATAATGAATTCACTGTGGAGAGCAGGAATCCTCTGCGCTCGGTACTTGAACAAGGAAGAGGTGCCGCATGGCGGCAATGAAGCCCCGCACCGGCGACGGTCCGCTCGAAGTCACCAAGGAGGGTCGCGGCATCGTGATGCGCGTCCCTCTCGAGGGTGGTGGACGACTGGTCGTCGAACTCAACGCTGAGGAAGCTACCAACCTTGGCGATGCTCTGAAGAACGTCACCGGGTGACCCAGGCCCAACTCCCCCAGCAGGTGGTACCCCCGCAGTTCGCCTTGAGCGAGCTTGCGGCGCACGCCATCGTCGGTACGGAGGTCATCGCCCTGGCGGTGCTTCCCACCCCCGACGATGGCGGTACGCCCCTGCTCGGGCCGGGTGCCGCGGAGCTCGCGGACGAGTTGGGGATGGACCTGGTGGGTCTGGTCGAAGCGCTTGCTCTGACCGGCAAGGTCGGCGAGGTCGCCAAGGTGCCCGTCGCAGCCGGCGGCGCGTCGAACCCTGATCTGCGACTGATTGTTTTCGTGGGCGTCGGTGCTGCGCGTCGGCTCGATGTCCGCCGTGCGGGCGCCGCGCTGGCTCGTGAGGTCAAGGGGCGCACCTCGGTCGCCACCGGCATCGCGTCCTTGACCGACCAGGACGGGATCGATGCGTTCGTGGTCGGCCTGATGCTCGGCTCGTTCGCTTTCGGGATCCGGTCGAAGGTCGTCGACCCGGCTCCTGTCGAACGCGTCGTACTGACCGGGACCCGCCCAGTGGAGGACGCGGAGCAACTCGCCCGCGCCCTGGCCGTCGGTGGAGCCAGCTGGCAGGCGCGCTTGTTGGCCACGGTGCCCAGCAACATCAAGAACCCGCCCTGGCTGGCCGAGCAGGCCGAGGTCATGGCGGAGACCGCCGGTCTGACCTCTCAGATCTGGGATGAGAAGGCCCTGTTAGAGCAAGGCTTCGGCGGCCTGATCGGCGTGGGGCAGGCCTCGGCCACGCCGCCGCGCTTGATCCGGATGGACTACACGCCTCCTGTGGCCACCGAGCAGACCATCGTTCTGGTTGGCAAGGGCATCACCTTCGACACCGGTGGACTGTCGATCAAGCCGGGTCAGTCGATGGCCACCATGAAGCGGGACATGTCCGGTGGAGCGGTGGTCATGGCCACGATGGCGGCTCTCGCCGAGGTCGGCTGTCCGGTGCGCGTCGTCGGGCTGATTGCGGCGGCTGAGAACGCCGTCTCCGGGAACGCTCTGCGCCCCGGTGACGTGATCCGGCACTTCGGTGGCCGCACCAGCGAGGTCAGCAACACCGACGCTGAAGGTCGTCTGGTGATGGCCGACGCCCTCGCCTACGCCGTCAGCGAGGTGGCGCCCGACGTGATCGTCGACGTCGCCACGCTGACCGGTGCCGTAAAGGTTGCCCTGGGCCAGCAGGTCGGCGGGATCTTCAGCACCGATGACGTGCTGAGCCAGTCGCTGGTCACCGCCGCAGAGCACGCCGGTGAGCCGCTGTGGCGACTGCCGTTGCACCGCGGCTATGACGAGAAGATCGCCTCGAAGGTCGGCGACGCCGACAACGGAGCATCGGGCCCGGGAGCGATTCTGGCTGCCCTGTTCCTGCGCCACTTCGTCGGTGACGTGCCGTGGGCCCACCTGGACCTCGCCTCGGTCGGGGACGTCCCCGAGGACCTGCACGAGTGGACCACTGGGCCCTCCGGGTTCGGAGTCCGGTTGTTGCTCGAGTGGCTCGGGGGCGCCGAACCTCTAGCCGGGGTAGGTGGAGCGAAGCGATGAGCCGCGGTCTCACCGTGCGCTGGTCCCTGACCGACGCTCCCGAGGGAGTGGAGGACGAGTTGTCGGCGTACGTCGCGACCACCTCCCACCCGACGTTCACCGGTATGGCCGGGCTGAGCTACAAGACGTGGCGCATGCGCCGCGGCGAGTGGTTCGAGGGCACCTACGTGTTCGC
>CBDTZB010000101.1:0-7810 GCA_965364795.1 uncultured Nocardioides sp. | reverse complement strand
TCTACCTCTTTTTCGTCCGTTCGAGCGATCGGTCTTCCATGTCCACACGGCGCACCTCCTTATCCACCCATGTCCTCATCCCTGTCTTGGGTCTCCTGGTGAGCCTCAGCTCGCTGAGCCTCGGCGTAGTTCCAACAGCCTCCGCAGCGCAAGGGGCAGCGGCATCGAGCGCCGGCCCCCTCGCCACCGCCGCTGGCGAAGACCGTGCACCGAGAGCACCGGGCCTTGACCCTGCGCGAGAACCGGATTCGGTGATCCGCGGGCTGGTCTACAACTCCTACGGCACCCTCCTCGACAACATCCAGGTCGAGGCCTTTGCTGTGTCCAACCCTGGCGGCGACCCCATCGCCACGGATCTGACCTACGAGTACGAGAACGCGGCCTCCCACGGGGCATATGAGTTGCGCGTGCCCGCGGGTGACTACCTCGTCCGCTACTCCTCCCCCGAATTCGCCCGCCGTGTATTTGAAACCAAGAACTACGGCGGAGGCGCGGGAAGCACGGTAGCCACTACCGCGGGCGCGACCACCACGCTCGATGACGTCACTCTCGTCAGAGCCCAGGGGGTACCGGCCACAGGACGGGTTGTCGATGCCGCCGGAGATCCGCTGCGGAACATCGGGATCCAGTTGGTGCAGAAGTACAACGGCGGCGGCTACGCCTACCGGCGCTACACCACCACCGCAGATGATGGTTCGTACACCTTCGAGAAAGTCAACCAGAACCGGACCTACACGGTGGTCGCCTACGGCCAGCGCGTCGATTACGGCTACCCAACAGACCTGCGCACCACCTGGTTGGGCCAGACGCCAGGGCTGTACGCCGCCGACACCTTCACGATTCCGACTTCCGCGACCTCTGCCGCGATTCCCTCCATCATCATGGAGGCAGGTTCATCGGTGAACGGCACAGTGACCTACGCGGACGGCAGTCCTGCTGAAGACATCGAGGCCGACCTCATCTTCACGTCGCCGTCCGGTGACGTCGACTACATCGGGGGGACCTACACCGACAGCGAGGGCGCTTTCGCGATCCCCGGCTTGTTCATTGGCTACGACTACACGATCGCCTTCTACGACTATCGCACCGACTACCTGCCTCTTTACCTCGGCGGTACTGACAATTTTGAGGAAGCGACCACCTTCCGGGCTCCAGCCAACGGCGATCCTGTGGCTGTAGGTAACACCGTGCTGAACCAGAACGTGAGCACCGTGACTGGCACCGTCGTGGACTCCGACGGCGACCCGGTGGACACTGAACTGCGCGTCTGGCGCTACGACGCTGCCGACGACTACTGGTCCATCGTGCGGTACGCCTACGCCGACAACGGCGAGTACTCGATCCCGGTCCGCTGGGCTTCGACACACACCATTTCGGCCTACGACTACAACACCGGCCGAGACGTTTTCCTTGGCAACGTCGCGTCCGCGGAAGAGGCAACCACCTTCGTGGCAGACGGAGCGACCCCGACACTCGACGTCGGCTCCATCGTTCTGCCCGATGCCCCCGCCAAGTTGGCGGGCCGCGTCCTCGACCCGGCGGGAGAGCCCGTGGGCGGCGCACGGGTAGTCCTCTGGGAGGACTACTGCGACGGTGGCGGCTGCTGGTACGACCACTCCAACACCCGCACGAAGGCGGACGGCACCTACGCCTTCCGCTATTTCGACACCGAAGGTCCGGTCACTGTCTCAGCAAGCAAGCGGACAGCGGCCTTGAATGAAGTCTTCGCAGGTCAGGCCACCTCAGTCGAGACGGCGACGTCTTATCCGGTGCCGACCGCGGGGCGGACGGTGATCGAGGACATCACCCTGACGGCCGCCCCCGACAGCCTGCTCGGCACGCTCAGCACCAGCGACGGCCGGCCCCTGAACGAGGACTCGGGGCAGACCGAGGTTGATCTCTACCGCTTCTATGACGACGGTGCGGGCGGCTTCTACCTGAGCTACTACGACTACGACTACGTCGAGGGCGAGACCTACGCCTTCACCGACCTGCCCGACGGCGACTACGCCGTGCGCGCCCAGTACTACTCCTACGATGGCCATGACTACCTCGCCTCCTGGCTCGGCGGAGACGAACCCACGTCACCCACCGACCCCGGCACGGTCACCATCGACGGCACCACCAATCCCACCATCGCGCCACCCCTCGTCCTGCGCCGCGGGATCGAATTGTCCGGGATCGTGAGAGGGGCGAACAACGCGCCCGTCGGCCAGGTCAACGTGGGGGTCTATGAGTGGGGGCCAAACGGTTTGTCCTACCTGCGCGGAGGACAGACGAACGACGCGGGCGTCTACCGAACCCGGGTTCCGGCCAACAGCGAACTTTTCATCGATGGCTATCGGCAGGGTTATGCGAACTACGCCCTAGGCGGGGAGGAATACCCCTTCGAGCAGACCCCGGCGAACACGTTGCCCTCACCGGCTGGCGACTTCGCCTTCGACTTCTCCATGACCCCCGACTACGGAAGCGTCGGCACCGTTGCTGGCCAACAACTGGAGTACTGCCTGAACCAGATCTGGTACGACAATGACGAGTTCTCCTTCGACGGCCTCGATCTAGCCGTCTTGGGACTGGGAGCGATCGGACGCTCCGGCTACTACGACTACTACGACAACGGGCTCGATCCTGACACCCGCGAACCCATCCTGGCCCTGCTCGACGACGAGTACGGCACGTACCAGTACTCCGGCACATACGGCGTCAGCCCTGACGGCAACACCCTGTGCGTCCAGTTCCAGTCCTACGGGCTGACGGCTCAGGCGCTCTTGACCAAGACACCCACCTCTGCCCTGGACGTCACCTACAACTACGACCTGGTCGAGTCCTATTCGACCAACGACGCGGCCGCGGGCTACAGCGACGGCAACGGCCCGACCGGGACGACGGTCGTGTTCCCAGGGGGCCAGAACGGCGGGTACAACGACGACAACACCACCACCGGGCTCATCCACAACTCACTCGGAGCCTCCGGAGTCGACGGCCGTTACCAGTTCACCTACTCCGGCTTCGATCCGCGCGGTGGCGAACCTCGCAACACCGTCAGACCGAAAATCACCGGGACTCCTTACCCCGGAGAAACCCTCACGGCCGACCCTGGCACGTGGAAGGTGAATGGCGTGGTCCGTGATGACCTCGAATTCACCTACCGCTGGAGCGGGCGAGGCACCCCGCGCATCGACGGGCCGACGTACGCCGTGCAGCCCGAGGACGTGGGCCGCTTGCGCTACTTGAGCATCCGCGCTTTCACCCCTGGGCACGAGCCCGCCTACGACAGCGTGCGGATCAGGATCACCGGCGATCCGGTGGCCACCAACGACAGGCTGCCGGTGGTGACACCTGAATCCCCAGCCGCCGGCGACATCCTCAGCGTCGATATCGGAGACTGGACACCCGCAGAAGGCGCAGACAACGTCTCCTACCGCGTCCAATGGCTGCGCAACGGCAACCAGATCCGTCGCGAAAACGACGAGACCTATGAGGTCCGTGACGGTGACGAGACCAAGCAGATCTCGGCCAGGGTCACCGCGAAGCAGTCAGGCTTCAGCAATGTCGCGGCTGTCTCGAACGCTGTGACCGTGCAGGATCGTCCCGCCCTGACTCCGGCCGTTCTGCCCACCCTGACTGGATCACCCAAGGTCGGCGAGCAATTAGCTGCAACCGGCGGGACCTGGAATTCGGACGGAGCTGAGGTCAGGATCAGCTACGAGTGGGTGGTCGGCTACTTCACCCGCAATGCCGACGCCGGATCCGACGGAGCGGCGTACACCCCCATAGGGGCCGACCGCGGCCAGTACCTCACCTTGAAGGTCACCGCTCGGGCCAACGGCTTCAAAGCCGGCCGTTACTCGACCACTGTCGGACCCGTGGTCGCCAGCAACGTGAGTCTGGGCGACCTGTCGGTCACTGTGGTGAACGATGCGGACGGCTCTCCCATCGCGGGAGCGTCGGTGTCGGCTTGTGAGGACGACACGTACTCCTGCCTGGCCACATCACCCACCGGAGCTAACGGCAAGGTCACCGGGAGCGCCATCCGCGGGGCGACGTACTACATCGACGTCTACACCGCCGACTACTCCGGCATCGCCAGCGCGACGTACGCGATGCCCTCAACGGGCAACGGGGCCGTGACGATCCGGATGGTCATCCCGCCACCGCCTCCGGAGAATGTGTCCCTGCCTGGTTCCAACGGCACCTACGGTGGGGTTCCCACTGTTTTCTTCGGAGACCCCCAGGTCTTCGAGGTCACCGGTTGCGGCACCGTGGAGAGCCCGACCTACACGGTGACCTTCACCGACGGGACGGCTCCGCTGAGCGGGGCGATGACCGTCGTGAGCGGACCGGTCAGCGGAATCTCGACCTACCGCGCGACTATTCCGGCGTTCTATCCCTCCCACGGCAACGCGACCATCAGCACCAACATCCCGAAGGATTGCGAGCGGGACACCGCGCCCACCACGGTCAACATCTACATCGACCCGTCCGGCGTCGTCACCGATCAGTACGGCCGACCGCTGGTCGGTGCCACGGTGACCCTGTCTCGCTCCGATGCTGTCTCCGGTCCGTACGTCCAGGTGCCGGACGGCTCGGACATCATGTCCCCGGACAACCGGACCAACCCCGACACCACCGACTCCGTCGGCTTCTTCCGCTGGGACGTCATCGAGGGCTGGTACCGGGTTCAGGCCCAGGCCACCGGATGCGAAGACACCTCGACCGCTCCCCTGCAGGTGAATCCGCCCCAGGTCGATCTGTTGATGAAGCTCACCTGCACCGCGCCCGCTCCGTCGGCCATCCCGACGATCACGGGTACAGCGAAGGTCGGCAACACGCTGACCACCAACCCCGCCGCCTGGCCGTCACCGCTCAGTGTGGGCATCCAGTGGTTGCGTGATGGGGTCGCGATCCCCGACGCCACCGACGCGACCTACCTGGTGCAGGCCGCGGACGCGGGGAGGGCGGTCACCGTGCGACACAACGCAGGCCGTCCCACCTACGTCCAGGACCAGGGCCGTGGCGCCCCGGTGAGTTTCGAGCAGGTTCAGGCGACATCAACGGCCGTGACTCCGACCATCGGCGACGCGCCTACGGCGACTACTGCTCCGGCGCTCACCGGAAGCGGAAAGTTCGGCTCGGTCCTCACTGTGACCGACCCGATGTGGTCCTTGGCCGGGGTGACGAACACTCGCACCTGGTTGCGGGGCACCACTGAGATCACAGGAGCGGACGGAACGACGTACACCGTCACCGCTGAGGACCTCGGCGAGGTCATCACCGTCCGCTACACCGGCACCAGGGACGGCTACGCGCCAGGTACGTCCACGAGCAACGGGATCACGGGCGTGGAGGCTGACGCGCCGGTGCCAACGACACCCGCCAGGGCTACCGGCTCGGGCAGGGTCGGAACGGAGCTGAGCGCTACTGAGCCGGTCTGGAATCTCGCCGGGACTACGAGCACCGACCGCCAATGGCTGCGCGACGGGGTAGCCATCGCTGGGCAGACCGGTGCGACGTACACCGTGCTCCCGAGCGACGTCGGCAAGGCGATCGCCGTCCGCTACACCGGAGCCTTGTCCGGACACAGCAACGGGCAGTCCACGAGCGCGCCGGTCACCGCCGCGCAGGGCAGCGCACCGACAGCCACCACTGCGCCAGCGATCAGCGGCGTCGGTTCGGTGGGCCACGACCTGGCCGTCTCCGACGGGACCTGGTCGCTCACCGGTCTCACCTACGCCTACCAGTGGCTCCGTAATGGGACAGCGATCGGGGGCGCGACGGCGAAGACCTACCGGGTGACCCCCAGCGACGCGGCAACCCTGCTCTCCGTGACCGTGACGGCCAGCCGGACCGGTTATGCAGAAAGCGCCGCGGTCAGCGGAGGAGTACCGATCGCCAAGATCGCCTCCACCGTGAGCGTCAAGGTGGCCAAGAAGAAGATCAAGTCCAACAAGAAGGGCAAAGTCAAGGTCGTCGTCTCCGCCCCAGGGGCGAGCCCCGCGGGCAAGGTGACCATCAAGGAAGGCAAGAAGACCGTCGGTCGCGGCAAGGTGGGAAGCAACGGCAAGGCGGTGATCAAGCTCAAGAAGTTGAAGCCCGGATCGCACAAACTCACCGCGGAGTACTCAGGCTCGGGCACCGTAGCTTCCTCCTCCTCGAAGCGAACAACACTGAAGGTCATCAAGAAGAAGAAGGGCAAGGGTAAGAAGAAGTAGTTCCCTCCCTGACCGGCTGGAGCCTCCCGAGGCTCCGGCCGGTCCCTGTCCACCGAAGGTCACCATGTCTCACGCCAGGTTTCGCTCGATCCCCCGCTGCCTCGTCCTCGGGGCGTTCGTCTTCACCGCACTGATGACGGGATGCAGCGGCGATGACGGCCCCTCCGATGCGGGCCGACCATCCGAGCGATCTGGGAGCACTCAGACGGCTATCGAGAGGTCGTCGGCGCCGGAACAACGCTATGCAGCGACTCTGGAGACGATTCCCCCATCCTCGGGTGCCCCACGAGGATCACTGACGCTGACCAACACCGGCACCCGGGCCGACCGCTATCTGCTCCGTCTAGTGCCTCCCGCGACGGGTGAAGTGACACCGCGCCAGGTCGAACTGGATCCAGGAAAGAGCGCGACCCTGCTCATCCTGGGAGGTGACCCCCGCGTCCAACCCGTCGTCGAGGCGTTCAGCACGCAGCGAGACGACGTGGTCGCCCAGACCGGCTGATCTCAGGACAGCGCAGCGGCCTCGGAATCGTGAATCTCAAAAACCTTCGACAGACCCGTGATCCGGAAGATCTTCAGGAGACGTTCCTGGCTGCAGACCAGCTTGAGGCTTCCGTCATGGGCACGCACCTTCTTCAACCCGCCGACGAGGACACCGAGACCGGTGGAGTCCAGGAACTCGACCGCCTGGAGATCGATGACGATCCGATAGGTGCCTGCCGCAACGAGCTCGGTGATCTTGTCACGCAACTTCGGCGCGGTGTAGACGTCGATCTCTCCACCGACAGCGAGCACAGCGCAGCCATCGACGACGCGCGCCTGAAGACTCAGATCCACGGATACTCCTGACGAAGGCCGGTGCATGACGAGTTGAGACGCCCAAGAGAGCAGGTGGGGGACTCAGCCGGGAACATGTAATCACGCTCTGCTGGGCGATGCGAGGGTGCGCGCCCATATCGGACGCCCAGTATCTGGAAGGGGAGGACACACCCACGGTGTCGGCGCCCCTTGTCACACTTCAACCGTGTCCCCCACTCTGGCCCGTTTGGCCCACGTCCCAGGCCGCGAGGGGCGGCTGACCCACGTCGAGCACCTGCTTGCCCACGAGGCTCAATACGCCCCCTGGCCGGACTGGGTCTCGGACCCGGTGATCGAGACTCTCCGAGCCCGCGGCGTGGACCGACCGTGGCGTCACCAGGTCGCTGCCGCCGAGGCGGCGCGTGCAGGCCAGGACGTGGTGATCGCGACAGGAACGGCCTCCGGCAAGTCTTTGGCCTACCAACTCCCGGCGTTGACCTCGATCTTGGAGGCACGCGGCCCGCGGGCCCGGCGTGGTCCCACGGTGCTCTATCTCGCCCCAACCAAGGCGTTGGCGCACGATCAGCTCAGCGCCGTGACCAGCCTTGGTCTCGACGTACGCGCTGCCACCCACGACGGCGACAGCAGTCGTGAAGAGCGGGACTGGACCCGGGACTACGCCGACTATGTGTTGACCAACCCCGACATGCTGCATCGGTCGCTGCTCCCCTCTCACGTCTACTGGTCCCGGTTCCTCGGCTCGCTGAACTACGTCGTGATCGACGAGTGCCACCACTACC
>CBDTZB010000100.1:0-7890 GCA_965364795.1 uncultured Nocardioides sp. | reverse complement strand
TCGACCAGATAGTCGACCCCGATGCGCGGATCGAGGTGGTAGTGCGGAGCCTCGTCGGAACGGGTCACGCTGAGGAAGCGGACCTCGTGGTGTGCGGCCAGGGCGTTGGCCTGGGTGACCGCCGAACGCGAGGTGCCGCCCATGCCGTCGAGGTTGAAGACGAAGAAGACGATCTTCATGCCACTCCTCCAGCGGAATCGGTGACGGGAAGGATCCGGGCGACCAGGAACGCCTCGCCACCGAAGCGCAGTCGGATGCGGGGCGTCTCGGTGCCGGGCAGGTTGACCGGGGGAAGCGGTGCACCGCGGCCAGGGTCGGACAGGTCGTCGTGACGGCGGCGGATCGGCACCCACGCACCGGGGGCGCCGACGACCACTCGGGTCTGGACGTCCAAGGAGCTGTCGATTGCCGGGTCGGCGTCGATGAGGACGGCCAGGTCGCCGGTGGGGGATAGGGAGGTCGGGAACAGGGCCAAGGGCTCACCGTCTGCGAGCAGCGCGACCTGGGGGGCGGGGACGTTCGGGTCGCCGGCGGTGAAGGTGAGGCGGACGCCGGCGGGTTCGTCGGAGACGCCGGTGAGCCAAGCGGCTGGTTCGAGGTCGGACCGGGTGATCTGAAGGAACCCCTCGTCGGTCCGGAGCAAGTCCCACTGGGTCCGCTCGTCGCGGGCCGGGGCTACGCGGTCCTCGGGGAGCGGGGTAGACCAGACGGGACGCGGCGCGCGACCGTTCGTGGGAACGATGACCACGTCGTACGTCGTCGAACTGACAGTCGGAGCAGGAGCGCTCAGGCCGCCGAGGTTCATCCGCGCGGAGGTGTAGGCGGGTTGGTCGTCCGGTGCGTCGTTGCTCAGCGCAACGACGTCTCCGGTGTCGGTGCGCCGTAGGGCCACGGCGCCGGGGGTGAGGTCGACGGCCACCCAGAGGCTCTGCCCGTCGAGGATGCCCGCGAAGGCAGCGACGGGCGCCCCACGTGGGGCGACGGGCTCGGCTGACTCGGCGGGCGTCTCGCCGATGGTCTCGGGAGTGGAGCGCAGGGAGCGGCGTCGGGCGATCTTCACGGGCCGATCCTCACAGGCCCGTCGTCACAGGCCGGTCACGCCCTCGCCGCCACCGGCCTGCTCGTCGAAGTTCTCGTGCTCGATGAGGTGCAGCACGGGTACGCCGATCGCCCGGCGGGCTTGGGAACTCCAATCGACGTGGAAGAACTCGGCGATGATGTGGGGCCGGGTCAGGATGATGGCTTCACGGCCGTCAACGTCGGCGATCTTCGAGGTCAGGGCCTCGATCGGGGAGCCGGTGGTCAGCAGGGCCGAGCCGACGGTCGCCCCGGCTGCAACGAGCGCGTCGCGGGTCTGCCGCAGTTCGTTGGCGGCTTCTTTGTCGTGCTCCTCCTGAAGCGCCTCGAGGTCGATTCCGATGCTGGCAAGCCCGGGGGAGGCGAAGGGATCGCCGGCCATCAGCGGACCCATGCCGGCCTCGACCTGGCTCGCAGCGTCCTCCACGGGCAACAGCACGTGGTAGGTCACCGGGTCCTCGATCGCTTCGTGAAGTGAACGAACCTGCGCCGCGTCGGCGGCGGAAAGCGCCTGCTCAACCAGCAGAACGACATCGTAGTCAGCCATGCTGGGCAGATTACCGCCCCAGGACCTCGCTGAGGTCATAGCTCACCGGCTGTTCGAGTTGGTCGTAGCCGCAGGACTCCGGATCGCGGTCGGGGCGCCACCGTTTGAAGTGCGCCGTGTGCCGGAACCGACGGCCTTCCATGGCGTCGTACTTCACCTCGATGACGCGCTCAGGGCGCAGCGGCGTGAAGCTCAGATCCTTGCCGGCGCTCCAGCGACTCTGGGTTCCCGGAGCCCGGTCAGGGTTGGCGATCTGATCCCCGGCCCAGTGGGCCCAGGGGTGCTCGGCGATGGGGGTGACGAGGGACTGGAGCTCCGCGAAGAGTTCAGCGCGGCGTACGGCGGTGAAGCTGGCGCTGACGCCGACGTGCTGCAACTGTCCTTCCGACCACAGGCCCAGCAGAAGACTGCCCAGGAGCGGTTTTTCGGGGGTGCTCGTCTTGTGTTCCCGGTAGCCGCAGACCACGACGTCAGCGGTGCGTTCGTGCTTGATCTTCATCATGGTGCGTCCGTTCTCGACGTACGCCGCACCCAGTGGCTTCGCGATCACCCCGTCGAGTCCGGCGCCCTCGAACTCGGAGAACCAGCGGGCGGCCTGCTCGGGGTCCTCGGTGGTGCGGGTGAGGTAGCAGGGCCCGTCCCCGCCGCGAAGGTGCGCCAGCGCCGCCACCATGGCCGCGCGTCGATCGGAGAAGGGCCGGTCGACGTACGACTCGTCGCCGAGAGCCAGCAGGTCGAAGGCGACGAAGCCGGCGGGGGTCTCCTGGGACAGCTTGGTCACCCGGGAGGCCGCGGGGTGGATGCGTTCCTGCAGGGTTTCGAACTGAAGGCGGGGCCCCGTCGCCACGAAGAGTTCGCCGTCCAGGACGCAACGCTCCGGCAGTTGCTCGAGCACAGCCTCGACGACTTCGGGGAAGTAGCGGGTGAGTGGCTTGGTGTTGCGAGAGGTCAACTCGACCTCGTCGCCGTCCCGGAAGATCAGGCAGCGGAAGCCGTCCCACTTGGGTTCGAAGCTGAGTCCGCCGTGCTTCGCAGGATCCGGTACGCCGCTGACTGCTTTGGCCAGCATCGGACGGACGGGCGGCATCACAGGCAGGTCCACGAACTTGAGACTAATGCCGCGGCAGTCGGGCAGGGATCCCCGTCTGAGCCAAACGGGTCACCAACCACTAAGGTGGGTGGCCTATCCCCGGTTGGTCTGCCGGCAGGGCCCGCCTGACTTTGAATCAGGATTAGCGACGATGGTTCGACTCCATCCCGGGGAGCAAGTGTGTTTCGGGACCCTCAGTCCGATGCCACCCCGACTTCGGGGATCAGTGCCTCCGCTGCGGGGCCTCCCAATCCGATCAAGGTGAGTCCATGGCCAGCCAGCACACCGACGTGCTCAGCGACGTCGACCCACGGCAGCGCCGTACCGCACTGACCTCGTTGGTCGCCCAGGCTGACCTCGTCGCCAAGGCCGCTTTGGTGGTCATGGTGCTGCTCGTGCTGAACGACCCCGCGTGGGGGAATCTCGAGGGCAAGGCTCCCTTCGCTCGTGCGGTGACGTATCCCTTGCTGGCCCTGGTGGTGCCGGCGCTATGGGTCGCTCGGGGTCGGTCCAAGCCGTACCCATGGCTGGCCGACCTGATGGTGACAATCCCCGGCTTCAGCGACTTCCTGGGTAACCGTCTCGACCTCTACGACCAGGTCGTGTGGTTCGACGACTGGATGCACTTCGCGAACATCGTCCTGTTCAGTGCTGCTCTTCTGATGCTGTTCGGGACCGCTGGCGCGAGGCCGGTCGACCTCCTGGCCCGGGCGACGGCCTTCGGCCTCGCAGTGTCGATTCTCTGGGAGTGGTGGGAGTACGCCGCGTTCATCACGCAATCTGACGAGATGCCGACGGCCTACGTCGACACGTTGCTGGACATCTCCTTGGGTGGTCTGGGGGCGATCGTCGGTGCGTTGCTGGTGATCGCCATCCGAAGAACGGGCTCACGACGCACGAACTAGCGCAGCGGGAGGCCCTTGCCAGACCACGCCTTATGAGGCAGAGTGCCCGATGTGTCTCACAGTGAGTGGCAACGCCATCCCGACGCCGACACGGCTGTTGATGGCCTGCTTGATGCCGCGGGCTCAGCCTTCATCCGCTTCGGGGTCGCCAAGGCCACCATGATGGACGTCGCCCGTCTGGCTGGATGCTCGCGTGCCACGCTGTATCGCTACTTCCCCAATCGTGCTGCGCTGCACCTCGGCTTCGTCCATCGAGCGACCCTGCGGATCGCCGCCACGATGGCGCCGACGGCAGATGCCGAGAGCCCCCAGGAGATGGTGGACCTGGTCATGGGGGGCATCGCCGCGGTCCGAGCCGATCCGCTGCTGGCCGTCTGGTTCGAGCCGGAAAACGTGGCGGTCCCCATCGCGGTGAGCCAGAATTCCGAACTCCTGCAGGCGATGACCGCCGGAATGGCCGAGAAGTTCGACTCGGCCCTCGAACCTGCGGAAATCCAACTGCGCGGCACGTGGTTGCTGCGCTGCATCGTCTCGTTCTTGGCGATGCCCGCTGAGAGCGAGGCCGCGGAGCGAGCCATGATCGAAGCCTTCGTGGTGCCGCTGCTCAATCCCGATCCCGCCTACAGAGGAGCACGCCATGACTGACCCCTTGAAGAATCCTGATCTCGAAGGGATCGATCTCACCGACGCCTCGGTCTGGGAGCAACGCGCCCCGCACGAGTGGCTGGACCGGCTTCGTGAGGAAAGCCCCGTGCATTGGCATGAGGAATCCGACGGCCCAGGTTTCTGGGCGCTCACCCGCCACGCCGACGTACAGCGCGTGTCGACGTCGCCTGGGGAGTTCTCAAGCTACGTCGGCGGCCCGCTGCGGCTCGATATGGAGGGTGACGCCCTGGATCAGTTGCGGATGGTGATCATCGGCATGGATCCGCCGGACCACCGGGACTTCCGCACCATCGTGTCCAAGGCCTTCACACCGAGGATGATCGCGAAACTTGAGGAGTCGTTGCGGACCGAGACCGCCCGAGTCGTGGGCGAACTGCGCAACAGCGATCGCTGCGAGTTCGTCGCCGACGTGGCCGCACGGATCCCGATGTGGTCGATCAGCGAACTCATGGGGGTGCCGCCAGAGGATCGGCAACGACTGTACGAGCTGAGCCACGCCCTGATCGATGACCAAGACCCGGAGATTGCTCCGACACCCGAAACCGCCATGGAGGCGTCGGCAGAGATCTTCGGCTACGCCTACGAAATGGCGGCGCGCGAGCGGGCTAACCCCTCAGGCAGCCTGACCAGCGCGCTGCTTGAGGCTGAGGTCAACGGTCGCCGGTTGGATGACATGGAGTTCACCTTGTTCTTCTTGTTCCTCATCGTGGCGGGCAACGAGACGACGCGCACGGCGTCCTCGCACGGACTGCTTTCCTTGCTGGAGCACCCCGAGTCGCTGGAGCGTCTGGTCCAGGACCCGAGTCTGATCCCGTCGGCCGTGGAAGAGATCCTGCGGTGGGAGCCGCCGATCCAGCACTTCCGGCGAACCGCCACCGCAGACGTGGTGCTCGGTGGGCAGCCGATCGCGAAGGGCGACAAGGTTCTGATGTGGTACGCCGCATCGAACCGTGACCCGGCCGTGTTCACCGACCCCCACACGTTTCTCATCGATCGCTCCCCGAATCCCCAGCAGTCCTTCGGCATCGGCCAGCACTTCTGTCTCGGGGCCAACCTGGCTCGCGTGTCGCTGCGGCTCCTGTTCACCGAGCTCCTCGGGACGATCGAGAACATCCAGCTGGAGGCGCCGCCACGGCGCCTTCACTCGAATCTCATCAACGGGATCAAGGAAATGCGGATCACCTACGACGTCCGCTGAGCCGACGCCTTCGTGTGCTTGCTGGGTTGGCGGATCATATGGGCCGCAGCGCCGCGTGGGTCGAGGTCGCCCGGGCGATCAACCGACCGTCCTGGTGCACCTCGGCTTCGGCCGTGGCCAGGCGTCGACCGCGCGAGACGCACCGGGCCGTGCAGGTGAGGGTGATCCCGGAGCGGGCAGCCCGGATGAACTGCGTGTTGAGTTGAATGTGCGGCCAGGCCGCGCCGTCGGCGTCGGCCGCATGGACCGCCCAACCGGTCGCGCTGTCGAGAAGGGCTCCGAGATAGCCGCCATGCAGGATGCCGCCGCCGTTGAGGTGCTCTTCGCCGGGGTCGGCCTCCATCGTCGCCCCGTCAGCGTCGGCGCGGAGCAGACGAAAACCCAGGTGGGCGGTGAAGGGGCCGAGGTATCTGTCCGCGCTCATGGTCAGGACGCTAGTCGCTGACCGGATCGAAACGAGCGCGACCTCCGGCGAACACCGCACGGATGGAGGGAGACTGCTCACCATGACAACTGAGATCCACAGAGTCGCTCTGGTCACCGGCGCATCGTCCGGACTGGGCGCCGCGACCGCTCGCCGGTTCGCAGCGCAGGGCGTGTCCGTCTTCGCGGCCGCTCGTGACCAGGAACGCTTGGCGGAGGTCGCCGCCTCGTGTGCCGATCTTCCGGGTGAGGTCCGCTTCGGTCACCTCGATGTGGCTTCCGCTGCTTCGTGTCGCGACGCGGTGGCCGCCGCGGCGGGGGAGTTCGGGCGACTCGACGTGCTGGTCAACAACGCCGGACGGCACGACTTCCGAATCACCACCGAGGTGACTGAGGAACAGTGGGATCAGGACATTGCGACGAATCTGAGTGGGGCGTTCTTCTGCAGTCAGGCCGCTCTGCCGCACCTGCTTGAGTCGGCGGGAAACATCGTGAATGTCTCCTCGATGGCCGGAGTGGTGGGCGAGGCCTACTCGGCGGCGTACACCGCTGCCAAGCATGGTCTTGTTGGGCTTACCAAGGCGCTGGCGGTGGAATACCTCCGCACTCCAGTCCGCATCAACTGTGTGTGCCCCGGCGGCATGGACACGCCCCAGGTGCACACGATCAACATTCCGGAGGGCGCTGACATGGGCCTGATCATGCGCGTTGCCGCGGACCGCGGGTTCATGAGTGCTGACTCAGTCGCCGCCGCGATCTGCTTCCTCGCCTCAGAGGACGCATCGTCTATTCACGGCGCCGTTCAGATGGTTGATCTGGGGCACCTCGCCGGCTGATCCGCCTTGCGCTAGGCATCAGGGGTCAGTGCGGCGGCGGTGGCGCGAGCGACGGCGAGCGCGGCTGGGACGCCGTTGCCTTCGCCTTTTTCAAAGTCGTCGCCAGCGGTGGCCATCGTGTTCGTAATGTGCGCGATGCACACCACTTCCCGACCGCGGGCCTCCGCGTAGGCGTAGAGGGCAGCGGCTTCCATCTCGACACACGCGATGCCTGCCTCTTCGGCCGCAGCCACGGTTGAGGCGGTCTCCCGGTACGGCGCGTCGGTCGTCCACGAGGCACCTCGCTGCACGGGCTCGGACAGTCCGTCGTAGGCGTCGTTGAGCTGGTCCGCGACTCGTTCGGGGAGCTCACTCCACGTAGCCGGCGGTAGGTAGTGACCGCTGGTGCCTTCGTCGCGCAGGGCGCGATCGATCAGGACAAAGTAGGGCGGCTCGCCGGCGGCGGTGATCAGGCCCGCCGAGGTGATGCTGATGACCAGACGTGCTCCGGACGCGGCGAGTTGTTCGGCGACCAGCACCGCGAACGGTGCCCCGACCGCCATCCCGACGACACCAACCTCGATGCCGTCGAGGTCGGTGACCCACATGTCGGTGTGGTAGCAGGCCCAGCCAGGGTGGCGACGTCCATTGCCGGTCGAGGCCAGGTGACGCACGATGTCCCCGTCCGGGTCCAGCAGCGCGATCTCGGGGACCGGAATGTTTGGCAGCGACTTCTGACGGCGGGCTTCGCGCAACAGGTTCTCCGGCGCAAACAAGGACGGTTCGTCGTACGCCTTGGGTTCCAGGACGCGATGCGGACCAGTCTCAGCTGGTGTCCGCTCAGATGCTCGGCGGTGGGTGTCGCTCATCGGCGCGCGTCTCTGGGTTTCACGGCCGCACTGTAGGCGACGGGGCCGCTCACCTGGGCGGGATCGGATGCCTCCCTCGGTTTCTCCACAGTCGCCAAAGTGACCCTTGACACAGAACTGGTGTTCGATTAGTGTTGATCCATGGATCAGGACGACGCAGCGAAACCATCAGGGCAGGAGCCGGACGGCGCGATGACGCCGACGGATCTGTTGGTGTCGGTGCGTCGGCAACGTCGGACAGCAGCGAAGGCTGAGGCGGAGATCTTGGGGTTGGCGGTGGCGTGGGCGCACGCTCATCCC
>CBDTZB010000099.1:0-7994 GCA_965364795.1 uncultured Nocardioides sp. | reverse complement strand
TTGCGAGGCGCGTCATAGTCGGTAGCCATGGAGTGGTCCCTCCCCCTCGTCCTGTTCCTTGTTCTGGTGACCTCATGAGCAAATGCCCCTGGTAGCGCGCCAGATTGTGCACCATACAGATCCGGCGGGCTACACCGGTCTACAGATGAGCTCACAGAACGCCTGAAAACGCCGCTCTATTCCCCCGCAGGAGCAGCAAAACCGCAGTCGACCACGGCACGTTGGAACTCATCGAAACCGTGGCCGGGCGCGCACACCAGCAGGTCCAGGCCGCCAGCCCCGGAATGCACCTCCCACCGTGCTCCAGCACCCTCGGCGACGAGAACGGCGGCGGCGTAGTCCCACAGGTTCACGCCCTCCTCGACATAGCCGTCCAGCGCCCCGGAAGCCACCAGGCACAGGTCGAGGGCGCACGAGCCCAGTCGTCGGATGTCGCGGATACGCGGCAGGAGGCGGGTGACAGCCTGTGCCTGGATCACCCGCACCTCACGGTCGTAGGAGAATCCCGTCGCGATGAGCCGGAGTGCGAGGTCGGCAGGGCCTCGGACTTCGACCGGTTGGTCGTTGCGCGTCGCGACCACTGCGGTGTCGGTACGGAAGGCGACGTACTCAGTCCCCTGCGTCACGTCGAGCACCACCCCGGCGACGGTCACCCCGTCGATCTGGGCGGCGATCGACACCGCGTGCTGGCCCAGCCCGTAGAAGAAGTTCACCGTTCCGTCGATGGGGTCGATCACCCATCGGACCCCGGACGTCCCCGCTTCGGCGGCGCCTTCCTCGCCGAGGAACCCGTCCTCGGGGCGAACTGTCCGCACCCGTTCCCGGATCAGCTGCTCACTGGCTCGGTCGGCTTCGGTGACGATGTCCACGTCCGAGCTCTTGGTCGCGGCCACAGACACGCCAGCTGCGGCACGCTCCCGGATGAGTACGGCGGCCGCGCGCGCCGCATCGAGCGCAAGGTGAGCAAGCTCCTCACTCACTAGGAACGCCACACAGGGCGGGGCGCTCGGCACGAGGATTGGCACAGCAACCCACCGGGCACCGATCCCACGACGCCTCGAACCCACCCACTGCAGCCTTGACCACGGCGCCGCCACGCTCGACCGTGGCGCGCTCGAGCAGCAGGTCACGCACCGTACGCACGAAGCGTGGATCCGTGCCCGCGGTTGCGGCCCTGCGAGTTGGAAGGTCAAGTCGCTGCGCGGTTTCCATCGCCTCGGTGTCGAGGTCGTAGATGACCTCCATGTGGTCCGACACGAACCCGATGGGGACCATCACCACTCCGGGCGCACCCTGCTCGGCCAGTTCCTCGAGGTGATCGTTGATGTCGGGTTCGAGCCAGGGCATCTGCGGCGGACCGGAGCGCGAGCAGTAGACGACCTCGAAGGGGTGCCGCACCCCTGTCTCCCGTTCAAGGTGATCGACCACGGAAGCGGCCATGTCTTCGTGTTGAGCGACGTAGAGTCCGCCGCCGACCTCGGGTGGCCCGCTCGTGTCGTTCATGGTGGTCGGTATGGAGTGAGTGACGAAGGCCAGGTGCGCCCCGGAGCGAACCTCCTCGGGGAGGTCGGCCAAGGCGGCCAAGGTGGCGTCGACCGAAGGCTCCACGAAGCCCGGGTGGTTGAAGTAATGCCGCAGCTTGTCCAGGACCGGGGCGTTCTCAACCCCCTGAACAGCGTCGAAGAGGTTCTCCCGGTACTGCCGACATCCAGACCATGAGGAGTAGGCACTGGTCACGAAACACGCTGCCCGGCCGATCCCGTCGTCGGCCATCTGTTTGATGGTGTCGGTCAGGTAGGGGTCCCAGTTGCGGTTCCCCCAGTAGATCGGCAGGTCGATCCCCGCGGAATCAAGGTCGGCTCGCACCGCGGCGATGAACGCGCGGTTCTGATCGTTGATCGGCGAACGACCGCCGAAGAGTTTGTAGTGCGCGCCCACCTCCTCAAGGCGTTCTCGGGGGATCCCGCGACCGCGCGTGACGTTCTCCAGGAACGGCACAACGTCCTCGGGCGCTTCGGGTCCCCCGAAGGAGACCAGCAGCACCGCGTCGTAGGGGCTTACGTCAGGAGATTCCATCGCGTCGATAGGCACTCCTGCAGTCTAGAGTTCTATTCTGATCCGGCCATGATCAGTACCTATCGCCACATCCTCGAGCACCCCGGAACGGCGCGCTTCAGCGCGACCGGACTGGTCGCGCGGTTGCCCATCTCGATGGTCGGTCTCGGCATCGTGCTTCTCGTCGAAAACGCCACGGATTCCTACAAGACTGCGGGGGCTGTCTCCGCGGTCGCCCTGTTGTCCAACGGGCTCGCGGCCATCGTGCACGGACGGCTTCTGGATCGCCTGGGGCAGGCGCGGGTGCTCGCCCCGCTGATCACCGTGTGGGGGGTCGCCCTGGCCGGCTTGATCTGGTCGGTGCAGGAGGGCCTGCCGATGGGTCTCACCTACGCCTTGGCTGTCCTGGCCGGAGTGTCATTGCCTTCAGTCGGTACCTGCGTGCGGGCCCGGTGGTCGCACGTGCTGAACAAACCCGCTGAGGTCCAGACCGCCTTCGCCCTCGAAGCGGTGGCGGATGAGGTCGTCTTCATCGCCGGGCCCATCCTGGTGACCGTGCTGGCCACCGCCGTGCACCCTGCCGCCGGGCTGGGCACCGCCCTGTTCACCGGGCTGCTCGGGACCCTCGCCCTCGCTGGTCAGCGCTCCACCGAGCCACCGCCCCACCCAAGAATCCTGATCCGGTCTCATCGTGCTCGGATCCCCTGGGCCACCATCGCTCCCTTGGCTCTGGTGAGCGCCTGCATCGGCGTCCTGTTCGGATCGATAGAGGTGACCACGGTTGCCTTCGCCGAAGAATTGGGCTCCAAGACGTACGCCGGTCCCCTCCTCGCGCTCTACGCGCTAGGAAGCCTGGTGGCTGGTGTCGTCAGCGGCGCCATCGGTTGGAGTGCCGGTCCCCTGGTTCGACTGCGTTGGGGGTCAGCAGCGATGGCCCTCGCTGTCGCACCGCTGTACTTCATCGACTCCTTGGTGGTCATGGGCGCGGCGCTGCTCCTCGCTGGGTTGGCCATCGCCCCGACCCTCATCGCCTCGCTGTCGCTGTGCGAGCAGGTGCTTCCGCCATCACGGATGACCGAGGGGATGACCTTCGTGCACACCGGGATTGTCGCCGGGGTGGCACCAGGTGCCGCGATCGCGGGCGCGATCATCGACGAACGAGGCGCCTCAGCGGCGTACCTCGTCTGCATCGTGGGCGGGGTCCTTGCCGCCGGTGTCTCCCTGCTGACGCCGGGAGGCTCTCGCTACGCTGACGCCCATGGCGTCCCGAGCGACCAAGCGGTCTGACCCCGGCTGGAGCAACTGGTCCGGGCTGGAGAGCGCGAGCCCTGTCCGCTCGGTGTCTCCCGCGGAGGCGCACGAGATCATTCACGAGGTGCAAGCCGCCCGCGAACAGCGCCACACCGTGAAGATGGTCGGCGCGGGCCACAGTTTCACCGCGGTCGGTGCGCCGGAACACACCCGGCTGGACCCCAGCGCGATGACGGGGATCCTGGCCGTCGACATCGAGGCGATGACGGTCACCGCCGCCGCCGGAACCCGACTGCACGACTTCAACGTGGGCCTGGAGGCTCTTGGGTTGAGTCTGCACAACATGGGCGACATCGACGAGCAGACCCTGGCCGGCGCGATCTCCACCGGAACCCACGGCACCGGCGGTTCAGCGGCCAGCCTGAGCGCACAGGTCGTTGGTCTGGAGATGGTCACCGGCACCGGCGAGGTGCTGCGGGCCAACGCCCTGGAGAACCCCAACATCTTCGAGTTTGCCCGGCTCGGACTCGGCGCGCTGGGCGTCCTCACCGCGATCACCTTTGCCGTCGAGCCGCTCTTCCTCCTGGATGCCGTCGAGGTGCCCATGCGGTGGGATGAGGCGGTCGGCGGAATCGACGAGCTTCTCGCCACTCACGACCACGTCGACCTCTACTGGTTCCCGCACACCGATCGGTTGCTCAGCAAGCGCAACCGCCGCTTGGGCACCGATCTGTCTGCTGCCCGACCGCTCTCCCGCTGGCGCGCCTGGCTCGACGACGATCTCTTGGCCAATCACCTCTTCGGGGCCGTCACGGCCGCGGCTAACTACGCCCCACGGGTGATCCCGCCCATGAACAGACTCAATGCGCGCCTGCTCGGCCCCAGGTCCTACGTCGACGTGGCGCACCGGGTCTTCACCAGCAAGCGCGGCGTGGTCTTCCGAGAGATGGAGTACGCCGTCCCTCGGGAAGCCGGGATGGCCGCTTTGGCGGAGACCCGCAAGGCCTTGGAGGCCAGCGAGCTCACCGTCTCCTTCCCGGTCGAGATCCGCTTCGCCCCGGCCGATGACATCCCGCTGTCCACCGCCTCCGGCGTGGACTCGGTCTATCTCGCCTTCCACACCCATCGCCGAGCCGACCACACGGCGTACTTCGCCTTAATGGAGCCGATCATGCGCGCCCACGGTGGGCGGCCGCACTGGGGCAAGTTGCACACCCTCGACGCCTCGGACCTCCGCGTCGCCTACCCGCGTTTTGACGAGTTCGTCGCTCTGCGCGACCGCCTCGACCCGGACCGGATCTTCGCCAACGACCACCTGCGTCGAGTGCTCGGCCCCTGAGGGCTCAGGTGCTCGCTGATCCGGTGGGCAGGGGCGCCTGCCAGTTGCGCCACATCGCCAGAAGTCGCCACGTCAGACAGACCCAAGCTCCGGTGATAGCGACCAGGATGACCGGCAACGCCAGAAGGGTCCCGGTAACGGCCACTCCTGCGCCAGCAAGCGCTGGGGTCGCGTAGAGCTCGCCACGGAAGATCACCGGCACCCGCCCGGCGAGCAGGTCGCGCACCATGCCGCCCCCGATGCCCGTCACCATGCCCATCAGCGCCGCCGGAAGCGGGCCGAGACCGTACTCGAGCGCCTTGAGGGCCCCGGCCACGCAGAAGACCGACAGGCCGAAGGCGTCGAACACCGTGACTGTGCGCTCCATCCGACCCAGGGTTGGGTGATAGACGAACGTCAGCAGGCCAGCGGCGATGGGGACCATGAGGTAGCGCCAATCGGCGAGCGCTGCCGGTGGTGCTGCTCCGATGAGGACGTCGCGAAGGAAGCCGCCACCCAGCCCGGTCGTCCCGGCGAGCACGAGCACACCGAACACATCGAGGTCCTTGCGCACCGCGACCAGCGCCCCGGAGATGGCGAAGACAAAGATCCCCACGAGATCGAAAGCGACCAGAGTGCTCGGCACCGGCCCAGGATAGGGCTTTCCCACTACCGATCTGGAACCGAACCCGGTTCTTCGACGGCCACGCCGGACGATGAGCGAGCGACCCGAGGTCGCTGGGCGTAGGCTCGGACGCACCGCAGAACACCTCACGGAAGATTCGGACCAAAAACCATCATGTCGCCGCTCACGTTCACCAAAGTGAGTGGCGACGGTGCGCACGTGGTGTTGGTCGACGAAGCCGGGCTCGAGTTCACCGCCGAGATCACACCCGCCTTCCGCACCGCGCTGGGGATCGGCAACCCGCCGGGCCCTCGCCCCTCCCGAACCGGCCAGTTGGAGAAGAAGATGGACAGCACCCTTCGCCCACGCGACATCCAGGCCCGCATCCGCGCCGGAGAGAGCCCAGAAGCCGTTGCTTCCGCCGCGGCGATGAGCCTCGAGAAGATCATGATCTTCGCCGGGCCCGTACTCGCCGAGCGCGAGCACGTCGCCCAGCGCGCGCAGAAGGCGACCGTCCGCCGGGCCACCGGCGACGGTAGCCACGCTCGGACCCTGGGTGAGGCGGTAGAGACCCAGTTGCGCGCGGACCACGTGGACCCCTCCTCAGTGGAGTGGGACGCCTGGCGACGCGAGGACGGCCGCTGGTCCCTCATCGCGGCGTACGACGCTGGCCACCGTCAGGGCACCGGAACCTTCACCTTCGACGCCCCCGGGAACTACGTCGTGCTTGAGGATGACGATGCTCGCTGGCTCGTCGGAGAGATTCCCGCCGTACCCGCTTCCTCCGCACAGCCCGACGACCTTCAGCAGGTCCGCAGCCGCCGCCTCGCTGCGGTCTCCCCCGATCAGCTGCCGCTCGGGGACGACGCTATCGAGATGGTCGGGGAACCTATCGTCGAGCCCGAAGCCCGGGCCGTTCCCAGCATCGATGACTTCTTCAACGACGCCGACGACGCCGACGGCGCCGACGAGGCCGAGGACTCCAGCGACGAGGAGGACACCGCCATCGCGGCCGCGGTGCTCACCCCGGAAGACCCGGCTCCTGCGACCGACACGCCAACCGAGCAGCCAGCGGAACCGGCCAGCGCGAAGACCCCGGAACCGCCCGTGGAGGAGGAGCCTGCGACGCGGCGCCCAGTGACCAAGAAAAAGGGCCGCGCCTCCGTGCCCAGCTGGGACGAGATCATGTTCGGCGGCGGCGACCAGTAGGACACGGCAGGCCCGTTCCGGGGCCTGATTGCGCTCACGTGGCCATGGCCCTGGGGCTCTCCCTGCGCGTAGTATCCGCGCATGTCGTACTTCGTGACCGGAGCCACTGGGTTCATCGGTCGTCACCTCGTCCAGGAACTCATCGACCACCGCGAGGGCGACATCTTCGTCCTGTGCCGCGAGGGCTCGATGAAGCGGATGGAACTCCTCATCAAGCGATGGGGCTCCAGCCGAGTCAAGCCCGTGGTGGGTGACCTCTCTCAGCCGGCGCTCGGCGTGAGCGAAGAGTGGATCGCCGAGAACACCGGGAAGATCGACCACTTCTTCCACCTCGCCGCCATCTACGACATGACCGCGGACGACGCGACGAACCAGACCATGAATGTGGGCGGTACCCGTGAGGCCGTTGCGCTGGCGGATCTGATCCGGGCCGGGTGCTTCCACCAGACCTCGTCGGTGGCCGCTGCGGGCGACTACCGCGGCTACTTCGACGAGACCATGTTCGACGAAGGTCAGAAGTTGCCCTCGCCGTACCACCGGACGAAATTCGAGTCCGAGAAGATCGTGCGTGAAGAAGCCACGGTTCCTTGGCGGGTCTACCGGCCGGCCATCGTGGTGGGCGACTCGCGCACCGGTGCGATGGACAAGATCGACGGCCCGTACTACTTCTTCCCGCTGATGAAGATGCTGCGGGACAACCTGCCGTCCTGGCTTCCGCTGATCGGCGTCGACCTCGGCGACACCAATGTCGTTCCGGTCGACTACGTCGCCAAAGCCATGGACCACCTCGCGCATCTGCCCGGTCGCGACGGAGAGGCCTTCCACCTCGTCAACCCCGAGCCGCAGAGCACCGTCGGGATGATCAACACCTTCTGCGCCGCCGCTGGAGCACCCCGATTCGCCACCCCCATCGATCGTTCGGTCACCGCCGGACCGATGGCCCTCGTGCCGCGTCGTCTTCGCCCCTCCTCGATCCTGGGCGGCATCGTCGGCAACGGTGCCGTGCAGGCGATCCTCGACCAGACCGTGGGCCGCTTGGGCGTGCCAGCGGAGGTCTTGGCGCACTCGTCCTTCTCGGCGGTGTTCGAGTCGCGCACCACGGAGAAGGCGCTCGCTGGCTCCGGGATCGCCGTGCCCGACCTGGAGTCCTACGCTCGGACGTTGTTCAACTACTGGGAGGAACACCTCGACACCTCGACCGGCAAAGACCCCAAGATCCGGGCGGCGATGAAGGGCAAGCACGTCGTCATCACCGGCGCATCCTCGGGCATCGGCCAGGTCACCGCGCTGAAGGTCGCTCAGGCCGGCGGCGTACCCGTGCTGGTCGCGCGCGGCAAGGACAAGCTGGAGGAGTGCAAGTCGATGATCGAGATGGCGGGCGGCGTTGCTTACGTCTTTCCCTGCGATCTGTCCGATCTCGAAGCCATCGACCGGCTGTGCGAGCAGATGGCTGCGGAACTGCCCTCGGTCGACTTCGTGATCAACAACGCCGGACGCTCGATCCGACGCTCACTGCGTCTGTCCACCGATCGGTTC
>CBDTZB010000098.1:0-8016 GCA_965364795.1 uncultured Nocardioides sp. | reverse complement strand
TCTACCGCTACTTCGACCCGATCGTCGGGCTGCTGGCGCGCGGGGACAAACTGATCGTGGTGCGGTCCACGGTCGAACTGCCTTGGGCGCCGCGGCCGGGCACCCACAACGAGGACTTCGCGACGGACGTCGAGGACTAGAACACTTGTTCGATTCGTAGCCGAATCTGTGTCACCATCATCAGGTGGCGCGAGGGTGGAGCAAGCAGGGGAGCGGCGTACCGCTGGGGGACCGGGTTCGTCCCGGCCAGGAGGCCCCTCTGGAGGTCTGTCCTGCGCGTCACTGCTGGGTCGCCGAGGGCGCCGATGGGGCCGGCGTCAAGCGGCCCGGGCTGCTGGTCGAGTGGCGCCAGGGGAGCGCGGGTTGGGAAGGCCGAGTCGTCTACGCCGCGACCTTCAGGGCTGGTGAGTGGAGCCTCGTCGAGGAGTGGTTGCCCGCGGACCTACTGACCCCGATGTGATGGGGCGTTAGGGCGACGAAGCACCTCTGAAATGAGCAGAACCGCCGGCGTCTCGGGTCGCCAGCGGTTCAGCAATCCGAACTTTACCCAGGGACAGGGTTGAGGCAAGGGGGATCGCCAGAGATAGTCCTAATCTGGTCCTAAAGGACTAGACAACTGACCTGTTTGGGCGGGTGAAGGCCAGGGGGCGAAGGACTGTCGGTATCAGTGAGACGGGCAGTGAGAGCAGCGAGCGCGTCGTACGTCGGGGAGCAGCGTCAGGGCCCAATGCGTCGCGGAAAGCCTCGGCCACGCTGATGAATCTGAAGCCGGGTTCAGCGATGTCGTGCTTGACGCGATCTTCGCGCATGACCATGTCGTGGGAAAGGCTGTCAACCAGGGCCACAACGGTGCCTCGGTCCATCTGGGTCAAGGCCGCGATGGTGAGCCCGACGATCTTCCGCGGCACCCACGGGACGATGAAGCGGGGGCGGATGACGCCCCGCACCTGACCGAAGAGTTTCAGGAGTTCGGGGTAGGCGAAGACCTCCTCGCCTCCGACGTCGTAGTGGTTGTTGAGAGGTTCGACCTCGAGGCAGCGCACCAGCAGGTGAATGACATCGTCGACGGCCACGGGCTGCAGTTTGCTGAGCATCCAAATCGGGATGGGGGCGAACGGCACGCGGTCGGTGAGGCGGCGCAGGATCTCGAAGGAGGTCGACCCGGCTCCGATGACCATGGCTGCGCGCAGAACAACGGTGGGCACCTCGCCGGCGAGCAGAATCTGCTCGACCTCAAGCCGTGAGGCGAGGTGGTCGGAGAGTTCCTCGTCGGGGACCAGGCCCGATAGGTAGACGATGCGTTCGACGCCGGCCTCCGCGCAGGCTGCGGCGATCAGTTCGGCAGCCTCACGGTCCTTCTGGACGAAGTCGGATCCCTCCATGGAGTGGATCAGGTAGTAGACCGCTTCGATTCCCTCGACCGCGTCCTTCACCAATGACCGATCGGTGACGTCAAACTCGACCGCAGTGACATCGTCGATCCACGACTTGTCTGCCAGTTTGCTCGGCGTTCGCGCCGCCGCGTTGACCTCGTGGCCTGCCTTGAGCAGGTGGGGGATGAGTTCGGAGCCGATGTATCCCGTTGCTCCCGTGACCAGTACCAGCATGCTCTCGATGGTAGTTTGCGTCGTTCAATCTGGCCTCACCCCAAGGGGGCTGTGGGCGCACTGATCTTCTGCGAAGCAGGCAGATCCACGCGAAAGGTGCTGCCTTTATCCGGCGTCGATGTCATGGTCACAGCGCCTCCGTGCCCGTGTGCGGTTGCCTGGACGATGGCTAGGCCCAGGCCGGAGCCCTGGATCGCGTGCTGATGAGCAGTCGAGGAACGAAAGAATCGATTGAAGAGTAGATGCTGTTCGTGGTGGGGGACTCCGATCCCGCTGTCACTGATCTCGAGGATGGCCCGGCCCTCTTCGAGCCGAACCGCGCACCGGATCCAGCCGCCGTCCCCGGTGAACTTCACTGCGTTCAGCATGAGGTTCGAGACCATGCGCTCCAGTTGAACAGAATCGCCACGAAGCTTCACTCGGGGCTCCGGCAGCTCCACCACCACCGCGAGATCTCTGCCCACCAGTACACCTTCCAGGTCGGCCTGCACACCTTCGACCAGGGCGCCGAAGTCCAGGTCTACGCGCCGGCCCGCGTAGGCGCCGGGTTCGAAGCTGGCTAGCGTCAAGAGGTCATCGGCAAGCGTTTCCAGGCGGCGGCAGTTACGTCCGATCACCTCGACGTTGCGTCGCTGGGAGTCGGTGAGGCTCCCGTCGTCGCCCAGAATCTCGGTGTAGCCGGAGATGCTCGTCATGGGAGTGCGCAGTTCATGAATGACCGATGCCATGAACTCGGCCTTGGCGACGTCCATCTCGACGAACTTGGCCAGGCTTTTGCGCTCGGTCTCAGCGGCCACTTTCAGTGCAAGCCGGGCCCGGGCGTTGAGTAAGTAGGCTGACGCAACGTCTGCCAGGGTTTGAGCTGCTGTCAGATCGGCGGCGTCAAGGGGGCCAGCCGTCGTGCGGTAGAGGTCGAGGGCTCCGATGCCCGCTTCGCCGTCCCGTAGCGGAAAGGTAAACACCGCGACGAGTCCCTCGGCAAGGGCGCTCTCGGTGAACCTCGGGAATCGGTCTTCGGTTCTCAGATCAGGAACAAGGATGGCTGTGTCGCTGTCGTAGGCCGCAACGCACGGCCCTTCCCCCAGCTCCGACTGCAGCCGCTCGAACCGAAGCGCAGTGGGGTTGGAGGCAGCGATCTCTTCGGGTCCATCATCGAAGGAGATCAAGGTGACGCCTGCGGCATCGACAGGGAGGAGCTCGACGATCCGCAACACGAGGTGATCGAGGATGCCTCGTATCGGAAAATCGGTGAGGACCGTGCGTGCGAAGTCGCTGAGCACGTCGGAGAGTCGATGTTCGACGGTGGCTACCTTTCATCAAACGAGTGTTGGGTGCGCGAAAAGGGAAAAAAATTGAGGCTGTTGAGGCGGATAGATCCCAGCCCGACGTGAACCTTCCTCATCAGGCTAACCGCATTCGAAGCGCACGCAGAGCGAAAGATTTGGCCGGCGCATGGGAGGGTGGGCGTGGGCGTTGCCGACAGCGTTTCCGCAGGTCAGAGGCTATTTATGGTGGGCTGCTGGCGGGTCTCATTCTTGGAGGTCTTGGACTAGTCCGGTGCGTGCCTCAGGCGTCCAATTTCGGACGGAAGGCGATGGCAGACTTCGCCAGCGCGGCCTCTCGGCGGGGGCCTGTGGGGGCAGGCAAGCCCCCCGGCCTCCGTGGCTCGAGCAAGCTCTCCCGCGAACGTGAAGATCTCGCCGCCAGTCGTGACCGGACTTCGGGGCGCCAGGTCCAACTCGCTGATCTGGCTTCGTTTTGTTACTGTATGCGTATCCCCCCGGGGGGTTCCTCGGACCAATCCAGTACGAAGGGAAACCACGATGACTGAGACCGGTAGCAAGCAAACAGCAACGACCAGTGAGGGAAGTGCCGCAGTTCCGGCGGGCAAGGGCATGAACCTCGACCGAGCGGTGATGCTCTTCGCGGGAGCGATGACCTTGCTCAGCGCGATCTTGGCCAGCGTGTTCTCGCCGTGGTGGCTCCTTCTGACCGCGTTCGTCGGACTCAACCAGATCCAGTCCAGTGTCACCGGCGTCTGCCCGGCAGCGATGGTCATGAGTCGTTTCGGCATCAAGGGCGGATGCGCCTTCAAGTAGATCGAGGCCGATTCCGGTGATCGGGGGAGCAGAGCCAAGGCTCGATGAACCGAATTGCGGCTGCGGCCGCTGAAACTAAACAGCCTCTGACTTTGCGTTTCCGCAGGTCAGAGGCTGTTTACTGGGTGGTGGGCGATACTGGGTTTGAACCAGTGACCTCTTCCGTGTCAGGGAAGCGCGCTACCGCTGCGCCAATCGCCCGAGGTGGAGACGGGATTTGAACCCGTGTACACGGATTTGCAGTCCGTTGCCTCGCCTCTCGGCCAACCCACCATGGAGGCCTGGCCGTTAAGCGACCTCTCCGAGCGGACAACGAGACTCGAACTCGCGACCTCAACCTTGGCAAGGTTGCGCTCTACCAACTGAGCTATGTCCGCATGATCTCCGGTTCGGCTTTCGCTTCCCCTGAGGTGCGAGTGAACCCTAGCCGATAGGTAACCACGTGCCAAAACCGGTGGGGGGTTCTAGCGTGTTCTGGCAGGTATTCGTGGTGGTTGTGGGGTTTCGAGACGGCTCTGGCGGGGTGGCGTCAAGGGAGTCTCGAAACCTCCGGACCTCAACGCGAACCGCCTCGCCGATCCATGGGGCATGGGAGTCCTAGAGTGGTCGGCATGCGGGCTTGGATCGACGGGGAACTGCTCAGGGATGCTTCGGCACCGGTCATCTCGATCACGGACCACGGGTTCACCGTGGGCGACGGGGTGTTCGAGGCGGTGAAGATTGTTGAGGGGCAACCGTTCGCCCTCGGACCGCATCTGGATCGATTGGCCCGGTCCGCTGCCGGTCTCGGGTTGCCCGAGCCCGACCTTGACGCCATACGCCGTGGCGTCAACGCCGTACTGGGAGCCGAGCACCTCCCACTGGGACGACTTCGGATCACCTTCACCGGTGGCCTGGCTCCGATGGGGTCCGGCAGGGGAGAGGCGCAGCCGACCCTGGTGGTCGCGGCGGCCTCCATGGACCCCTACCCGCCCACGGCTTCCGTCGCGACGGTCCACTGGCCCCGCAACGAGCGTGGGGCGCTGGCCGGCATCAAGACCACGTCGTACGCCGAGAACGTCGTGGCGCTGGCCGAGGCGCGTCGCAGGGGTGCCGACGAGGCTGTCTTCGCGAACCTCGCCGGTGACCTGTGTGAGGGCACCGGCTCCAACGTCTTCTACGTGCTCGACGGAACCCTGCGCACGCCCACGCTCGCTAGTGGCTGCTTGGCCGGCGTCACCCGGGCCCTCATCCTCGACTGGGTGGGCGCCGAGGAGGCCGATGAGCCCATCGGCGTGCTGGACGAAGCCACGGAGATTTTCCTGGCGTCCACCACCCGTGACGTTCAGCCTGTTGTGCGCTGGAACGACACGTCGCTGGTCGCCCCCGGTGAAGTGACCGCTCAGGCGATGGAGACCTGGCGCCGACGTGAGCCGGAGCTGCTCGGCTCCTGACCCTGAGGTCAGCTGCTCAGCAACTCCTGCACCAACTCGTCGAGGTCGACGTACGCCGACTCCTGCC
Organism: uncultured Nocardioides sp.; assembly: GCA_965364795.1. Taxonomy (GTDB): domain Bacteria; phylum Actinomycetota; class Actinomycetes; order Propionibacteriales; family Nocardioidaceae; genus Nocardioides. The sequence goes on along the minus strand of CBDTZB010000098.1, from coordinate 2,810 downwards.
CGGCCGGAACGACGCGCTGAGTCTCGGCCAGAAAACGCTTCACAGCCTCAGCGTCGGCCTGGGTCTTCAAGGCACCCTCCGAGGACAGCAGGGCGATCACCACCATCGGCCGCCCGGTCTCGCTAGTGGCCGGCGCGACGCGCACCATCCCGAAACCAACGCTGCGGGTCAGACCCGCCTCGAGCAGGCTTCGCTCGGCCGTCCAGGTGGGATCGGTCTCGGGGAGATGACAGGTGAGGCGCACGGCGTACGGCGTCGCCGCGCTGTAATCGAAGGTCGCCATGAAAGCCAGGGGACGGTCGTGTTGATCCACGCAATGCAGCGCAATTTCGTGGCGCACGGAGGCGCGTTCGAAGTCGTCCTGGTGTGCCATCGTGCCCCCACGTCACGCGATCCGAAATGTTGTCCCTGAGTCTGAGCGAGGCGTCCGCGTGTCCGCCCCAGACAAGTAGACGTGATGGCACCAAGGCGAGCAACTTGTTCGGATCATCAAGCTGCATCGTGAAGGCCGCTCCCGGACCGATCGGTGATCTCGGGTCGACATGCGTTACAGTTTCGTCCGCACCGTGAGGTGCACCAACCCGCGCGTTCTGCGGGCGATTGGCGCAGTGGTAGCGCGCTTCGTTCACACCGAAGAGGTCACTGGTTCGAACCCAGTATCGCCCACTCCTCATCCCTGGGGACCGATAATCCTGTCCGACAGGAGCGTGATGGCTACTACAGACACCGCTTTCGGTCCCGAAGGTCTCCTCGCCGCGGTTGAGGCCAAAGAACAGAGCAGTCGGCCCCGCGATCGTCGGGTCCTTCAACTGCGTCGATTCTCGCTGGGCCTAGGCGTCGCGGTCACCGTCGTGGGTCTCGTCGTCATGGGGGGATGGGCCTTCGGCATCGATGGCGTCACCACCTTGGGCGCGGGATTGGCGAGCATGAAGCTCACCACCGCAGCCAGTTTCGCTGGGGTCGGGTTCGTGCTCGCGCTGGCGGCGGCTGACAGCCACGTCACGCGAACGCGGGTCATTCTGCTGCTTTCGTTGCTCGGTGGTGCCTACGCCACACTCACGATCCTGGAGTACCTCCTCGGCTTCGACGCAGGGCTGGACAACCCGTTCGGACTGGACACGGAATCGATCGAGCATCCGGGACGGATGTCGCTGGCCACCGCCGTCGGACTTCTCCTGTTGTGGCTGGCCCTCGCCGCCGTAGCGCGCTCGCTCGTCCGACTGGGACAGGTCCTGGCATTGGCCTGCTTGAGCATCGGGGTCGTCACCCTCTTGGGCTACGCCTACGGCGTCGACGCCCTCTACGAATTCGGACCGTTCAGTTCCACTGCGGTGCACACCGCCATCGGGTTGGCGGTCTCGGGCGCGGGGGTGCTGCTGTTGCGTACAGGGAACGGTTACATGTCGTTGCTGACGGGGAACACCGCTGGCGGCGTCATCGCGCGCCGGTTGGGGCCCCTAGCGGTTTTCACACCCATGCTTGTCGGTGCCCTCATCCGCCTCGGGCTTGGCGATTGGTATCGAGGTCCCGTGGCGCTGGCGCTCTTCGCCACGATCATGTCCACACTGGGCGGCGCCATGGTCTTCTACGGCTCCGGTCGCCTGCGGAACGTCGACATCCAACGCGCTGGCGCCGAGGACACCCTGCAGGTGGCCCGGAAGGCGATCAATGCCCGCGACCTGATGGCGGCCGAACTCGGGGCCGCCGAACGGCGGACCCGTGAAATCCTCGACTCCGCTGCTGAGGCGTACGTCGCCACTGATATCAACGGCGTTGCCCTGGAGTGGAATGACGCCGCAACTGAGATGTTCGGCTGGACCCGGGACGAGATCGTCGGTCGCCGCATCCGGGACGTGGTCGTCAGCGCCAGCGAGAGTCAACGCATTCGGTCTCTCCTGCGCATAGACGCCGCGTCCCAGGACCAGCCCGAAGGTCCCGTCCTGGGGCGCCACGTCGCGTTGGTGGGGCGGCATAAGAGAGGTGCGAACCTCGACATTGAGGTGACGACCTGGCGACTCGGTGGGGGAGACGATCTGGTGCTGCATTCGTTGGTCACCGACGTCACCGCCCGGAGGCGCGCTGAGAAGGAACTTCAACTCGCGCTCGACGACATCAGCGACTTCTCCGCCGCCATGGCGCACGACCTCAAAGGTCCACTGACCGTGGTCAAGGGGTACTCACAGATGCTCGCGAAGAAGATCGAGGATGAGGCCCTCGTCCAACTTGCCGACCGGATCACCGGCGCAGCTGACCGAGGCATGCACCTGATCGACGACATCCTGGCGTTCGCCGAGATCGGCGGAACCCAGCGCAACGAGGACCTGATCGGGCTGACCGCGTTGGTCCGCGAGGTGGCGGCGAACGAGCAGGCCAGGGTCGATCGGCCGTCCACGGTGGAGGTGGAGCCGCTGCCCGACGTGCGCGGCGACGAATCCCTCCTTCGGCAACTGTTCGGCAACCTGATCGGAAACGCATTGAAGTACGTCCCCGAAGGCATAGATCCGACGGTGCACATCGCGGCCATGGTCGACGTGGAGATGGGGGTCTTCGATGTGCGCGTCTGCGACAACGGCAAGCCCATCGCCGAGGAGGATCGGGAGCTGATCTTCACGATGTTCGGTCGCGGCACCAACACCGAGGGCCGTCAGGGCACAGGTGTGGGGTTGGCGATCTGTAAGCGGGTAGCCGAACTCCACGATGGCGGGATCCTGGTGGAGGTCACGAATTCGGGCAACTGCTTCGTCACGACCTTTCCCAGCGTCAACGCTTCCGAGGAAACCCGGGCGCGCGGACCCGGTCAGGGTCGATAG
>CBDTZB010000097.1:0-8069 GCA_965364795.1 uncultured Nocardioides sp. | reverse complement strand
GCGATCGAGCCAGGTGTTGCATCGGGGCCAGGACCATCCCGAGGTGCTCGGTGTGCAGTCCGCTGCGCCCACCACCCACAGACGCCGTCACGTCGGGGATAGCCAAGGTGGCCTCAGCAACAAAGCTGCGGATCCGCAACAGCGCCGGCTCACGCAGGGTGACCGGGTCGATCGCCAGGCCAGCCTCCACCAACGGGCGGTGCAGTGCGGGCAGAGGTTCGAAGAGTTCGTCAACGAAGGGCCACTCGGCCTCGAGCGCCGCCTGCATCCTGCGGTGGGATTCCGCGGTGCCGTCGCCGAGTCTGATGACCCAGTTCGAGGCGTGGTCCAGATGGTAGGCCACCTCCTTGACCGCTTTGGCAGCCACCCCCGCCACCTGCTTATCCTGGCTGCGGGTCAGAGCGTCGTAGAGACCGCACTGGTAGGCGGAGAAGATCAGCAGTCGAGCCATCGTGACGGCAAAATCGCCCTGTGGCCGTTCGACCAGCCACACGTTGCGGAAGTCCCGGTCGTCGCGACCGAACGCGAGGTCATCCTCGTCCCGATCTGCCCCCTCTAGGTCGCCCGCGTGGGCCAGGAGCAGCCGTGCCTGGCCGAGTTGGTCCAAGGCGATGTTGGCCAACGCGACGTCCTCTTCCAGCTCGGGGGCGCGGCTGATCCAGTGCCCCAGAAGTTGGGAGGAGATCAGGGCGTCGTCGGCCAGCCCCAGGACGTAGTCGACCAGCGGGTCCCGCGATGTAGGAAGTGCAGCGCTGCTCACAGGTGATCCACTCCCTCGGGCACGTCGTAAAAGGTCGGGTGCCGGTAGATCTTGTCGGCTGCGGGATCGAAGAACGCGTCCTTCTCCTGCGGGCTGGAGGCGGTGATCTCTGCGGAGGGCACCACCCACAGCGATACACCCTCCGAGCGACGCGTGTAGAGGTCTCGGGCGTTGTGCAGGGCCATCGTGGCGTCGGGAGCGTGGAGGGATCCGACGTGCACGTGTGAGACACCGCGCCTCGATCGGACGAAGACCTCCCACAGCGGCCAAGCTCCCCGCTCCCCCTTCTTCTGTACTTCGCTCATGCGACACCTACCTGCGCGTCTCGTTGGGTCTGCTTCTCGGCGTACGCCGATGCCGCCTCCCGCACCCACGCCCCGTCCTCATGGGCAGCGACCCGGTGCGCCATCCGGTCGGCGTTGCACGGTCCCCTCCCTGCGATGACGTCGAACAGTTCGGTGAAGTCGACGGGGCCGAAGTCGTAGTGCCCGCGGTCGGCGTTCCAGGCGATCGCCGGGTCCGGCAGAGTCAGCCCGAGGGCCTCGGCCTGCGGCACCGTCATGTCGACGAATCGTTGACGCAGTTCGTCGTTGGTGTGGCGTTTGATGCCCCACGTCATGGAGCGGGCGGTGTTGGGCGAGTCGTCGTCCGGTGGGCCGAACATCATCAGCGAGGGCCACCAGTACCGGTTGACCGCGTCCTGGGCCATGTCGTGCTGAGCCGGGCTGCCGTGACTGAGCGTGTGCAGGATCTCGAAACCCTGCCGCTGATGGAAGGACTCCTCCTTGCAGACCCGAACCATCGCGCGGGCATAGGGCCCGTAGGAACACCGACACAGGGGAACCTGGTTGACGATCGCGGCCCCGTCGACCAGCCAGCCGATCGCGCCAACGTCGGCCCAGGTCAGAGTCGGGTAGTTGAAGATGGAGGAGTACTTCTGCCGCCCGGTGTGCAGGGCGTCCAACAGGTCGGCGCGGTCGACTCCGAGCGTCTCAGCAGCGGCGTAGAGGTACAACCCGTGTCCGGCCTCGTCCTGCACCTTCGCCATCAAGATCGCCTTGCGCCGCAGGCTGGGCGCCCGAGAAATCCAGTTCCCCTCCGGCTGCATGCCGATGATCTCGGAGTGCGCGTGTTGCGCGATCTGGCGCACGAGGGTGCGGCGGTAGGCCTCGGGCATCTCATCGCGAGGCTCGACGCTGCCTTCCTCGCCAATGAACCGCGCAAAGGCGTCGAGGTCATCGGTCTCGGAGGCTTGTTGTTCGGGGGCGCCGAAGTCGTTGCCGTACATAGCAGCAATCTACACCGCGACTATGACAGCGCAGAAACACGTGTGCGTAGATGCGTAATACCTCAGCCCTCGGCAGGGAGTCCTGCGTCGGCTTGAGAGGATGCGGACATGAGTGACGTTTCCGTACGCGTGGCCTGGGCCGACGATGCCGCCGCGATCGCCGCCCTGCAGTTGGGCACGTGGCAGGAGGCGTACGCCGACCTACTTCCGGCTGCCGCGATCCCCACCGATGTCGAGGGTGCGGCGGCAGCCTGGCACCAGTCGCTGACTCGTCCCCCGGACGCCCGCAACCGGGTGATGGTGGCTCTGGAGCGCAACCGGGTGGTCGGCTTCGCCATCACCTCCCCCGCCTCGGACCCCGACTGTGACCCCGTCGTCGACGCCGAGTTGAGCGAGCTCACGGTCCTGCCCGCCGAGCGGGGCAAGGGACACGGATCCCGGTTGCTGCAGGCAGCAGCAGAGACGATGCAGGCCGACAAGTTTCGTCGCGCTGTGACCTGGACGATCGCGAGTGACGATGCCTTGCGCGCCTTCCTGAGCACCGCCGGTTGGGCGCCGGACACCGCTCACCGCGAACTCGACCTCGACGGCACCGGCAGCACCCTGGTCAAGCAGGTCCGCCTGCACACCGACCTGTCCTGACTCGCTCCTGGCCACTGGATGGTGATGACCGCATGACTGTCGAGTTAGAGCGCGCCGAGCGTGTCTCGATCGTGCGCGACAGCCTCGGGGTCGGCATCGCCACGGGCCTCTACGGCGTGTCTTTCGGCGCCGTCTCGGTGGCCTCGGGCCTCACCGTCGCCCAGACCTGTGCCCTGTCGCTACTGATGTTCACCGGCGCCTCGCAGTTCGCCTTCATCGGAGTGATCGCCAGCGGCGGAAACCCCTTTTCCGGGGCCGCGACCGCACTGCTACTGGGCACCCGCAACACGCTCTACGGCCTGCGCATGTCGCCACTACTGGCCTGGCGTGGTCGTCAGCGGATCGGCGCCGCCCACCTCCTGATCGATGAGTCCACCGCGATGGGCGTCACCCGCGGCAACACCCCCGCGGCCCGCCTGGGGTTTCTGACAACAGGTGTCATCATCTTCGTGCTGTGGAACCTGATGACCCTGCTGGGAGCGGTGGCCGGCACGGCTATCGGTGATCCCCGCACCTACGGCCTCGACGCCGCCGTGGGCGCCGCCTTCCTGGCACTGCTGTGGCCTCGGCTCTCCTCGCGCGTCAACCAATGGGTGGCTGTGCTGGCGGTCGCGGTCGCTCTGGGCGCCGTACCCCTCACCGCTGCGGGGGTGCCCGTACTGGCCGCCGGCGGAGTCGCCCTGCTGGTCGGGCTCCTTCAGAAGCGCACTCTCCCGACCCGGGAGCTCACCTGATGTGGGCGGCGATCGTGGCGGCCGGCGTCGGTTGCTACCTGTTGAAGCTCGCCGGTTTGTCGGTGCCCGAGCACGTGCTGGCACGTCCGTCGGTCGCCCGAGTGGCCGATCTGATCCCGGTGGCCCTCCTGGCTGCACTGATCGCGGTGCAGGTGTTCAGCGAGGGCTCCTCGCTGGTGATCGACGCCCGGGCCTTCGCCCTGGGTGTGGCGGCGGTCCTCTTGGTGGCGCGGGCCCCGTTCCTCGTGGTGGTCTTCGGCGCCGCTCTGGCCGCCGCCGTCATACGCCTGCTCTGAACCCACCACCGCCGAAGGGCCCGCCCCTGTCAGGCGGACCCTGCGACGATGGTGGCCTCAGGTCAGTTGACGCTGACGGCACTCCAGGCCGCTGCTACGGCTGAGCGCTGCGAACTGGACGCGCCGTAGAGGTCCATGGCGGCGTTCAGGGTGGCGGTGCGCGCCTGGGGGTACGTCGTGCCGGAGGTCATGTAGACGTCCAACGCGCGGAACCAGATGCGCTCGGCGGCCGTGCGGCCGATCCCAGTCACCGTCGAGCCGTTGCAGGTCGGCGAGTTGTGGGCCGTGCCCCCGATGGTCTTGGCACCTGAGCCCTCGGCGAGCAGGTAGTAGAAGTGGTTGCCGACTCCCGAGGAGTAGTGGACGTCCAGGTTCTTGGTGTTTGAGGAGTAGCAGTTGGGGGACTTGCCGTCCGCGATCGGGTTGTCCATCCGACGGAACCCGACGCCCTTGGCCAGGTCGAACTCCTCGCCGATGAGGTAGTCCGCGGGGTCGGAGGAGTTCGCTGCGTGAAACTCCACCATGGTGCCGAAGATGTCGGAGGTAGCCTCGTTGAGGCCGCCCGACTCGCCCGAGTAGACAAGGGCAGCCGTGTTCTCGGTCACCCCGTGCGCCATCTCGTGTCCCGCCACGTCCAGGGAGACCAGCGCACCGAAGTTGGTGCCGTCACCGTCGCCATAGGTCATCTTCGTGCCGTCCCAGAAGGCGTTGACGTACTTGCTGCCGTAATGGACGCGGCTGGGGGCGCCGACTCCGTTGCCGAAGATCCCGTTGCGGCCGTGCACTGCCTTGAAGTAGTCGAAGGTCGTGGCGGCACCGTAGTGGGCGTCCACTCCGGCCGACTCCCGGCTGCTCATCGAGCCGTTGCCGAAGCTCGCATCGGGGCTCGCAAAGACGGTGCCGTTGGAGCAACCCGACCCAAAGATGGTGCAGAAGAACGAGTCCTGCTTGTTGTTCATGTCCGAGGTGGCCGCGTTGCCGTGGGCGACATCGCGCAGGGAGAACGTGCCACCGCTCTGGGTGACCGAGAGCGGAACAGTGCCGCTGTAGAGCGACCGACCCTCGCCGTCCGCAGTCTGAATCTGCTCCTCGCGGCGCAGCACCTTCCCCGTCTGAGCGTCGACGTAGGTCAGCAGGCGGCTGGGAGTGCCGTCGGTCTGGCGACCTCGGGTCAGAACCTCGAAGGCCAGGCGCGGGCTGGCACCGAGGGCATCCACGACCAGTCGGGGTGACTCGCCGGCGGCCCTAAGGTTCTTGATGCTGCGGGTCGCCGTAGCCGGTCGCAGAGCCGCGGCGGTCGCCTTGGTTGACGTGAGGCCCGGGGCGATCGAGAGACCCAGCGGGGCGTCGAGGGTCTGGCTGGCGCCCTCCATCTTCTCAGCCGCGTTCTGGTGGACCACGACGTCGCCGCCGAGGACGGGCAACCCGCCGAGCGTGCGGTCCAAACGGACGTGGGAGCCGCCGTCAGCGTCCTGGGTCACGTCCTTGACCACGTAGTCGACGTAGGGCCCGCTCGCGGCCTTGCCGCTGAGTTGTTGGGTGCTTCCCCGAAGCGAGCTGATCGCCGCAGCGGCCAGATCGCTCTTGTCAGAGGCTGAGGGGGGTGACATAGCCGCGGTGCCGGGCTGGGAGCCCAGAACCGTGACGGCGAGGGCGGCGGCGGCCGCCAGGCTGATGGTGGTGCGCATGGGGGAATGACCTCTCGTCAACGAACGTCCCCGAGTGGGCGTCCTGCCGGAAAGCCTGCCAACGCGTTGCCCGGTGGGCTAGACCTTGTGCCTTGCAGTTCTCTGCAACGCACAAAGTTGCAAAAGTTCTCGTTGCCGGTGGTGGAACCTCAGTCGATGTCGAGGAACGACTCGAGACCGACCGTGAGCCCGGGGCGCGAGCCGATCTGGCGCACTCCCGTCAAGACGCCTGGGGTGAAGGAGGCGCGATCGAAGGAGTCGTGGCGGATCGTCAGGGTTTCCCCCGTTCCGCCGAGAATCACCTCCTGGTGGGCGACCATGCCTCGAATCCGCAGGGCGTGGACGGGGATGCCCTCGATGTCGGCGCCGCGCGCTCCGTCAAGTGCCGTGCTGGTGGCGTCCGGAACCGGAGCGGACCCAGCCTTTCGTCGGGCCGCCGCAATGAGCTGCGCCGTACGTCGGGCTGTACCGGAGGGTGCATCGGCCTTGTCGGGGTGGTGCAGCTCCACGACCTCCACAGATTCGTAGAAGGGAGCCGCTGCAGCAGCGAACCGCATCATCAAGATGGCGCCGATGGAGAAGTTGGGGGCGATGAGCACCCCGACCTCTGGTCTTTCGCGCAGCAGCTTCTCCAGCTCGGCCAACCGGTCATCGTCGAATCCCGTGGTGCCCACGACCGCGTGGATCCCCCGACTGATGCAGAAGGCCAGGTTCTCCATCACCACGTCTGGGTGGGTGAAGTCGACGATCACCTCCGCTCCCGCCTCGACGAGAAGCTCTAAGGGGTCGTTCACGTCCACTTGGGCCACGAGTTCGGCATCTGGAGCCTCAGCAACCGCCCGGCACACCTCCGCGCCGACCTTGCCTGCCGCCCCTAGAACACCCACTTTGATCTGAATCACGCGACCAAACCTAGCCTTAGGTGAAACACACGCCTCTCACTTCTGGCAGTCTGGACACATGACGCCTCAGAACATCCCTGCGCGGATCCGTTGGGCAGTGGAATTCATGGACGTCCAGCCGAGCGATCACGTCATGGAGATCGGTTGCGGCCCGGGAGCCGCCGCAGAACTCATCTGCGAGAAGCTGGAGACTGGGAAGCTGTTAGCGATCGACCGGTCCGAGTCTGGAGTCGACCGCACCAAGCGACGCTGTGCCGAGCATGTCGCTTCCGGACGCCTCTCGGTTCGCCAAATCGACCTGGCGACCCTGCGGGTGCCGGTCAAGCGCCTCCACAAGGTCTTCGCCTTCAACGTGAACCTCTTCTGGGTCCGCGACTGTGCCGAAGAGATTGCGCTGCTTCACGAGCGCGTCCTCCCCGGCGGGGCCGTGCACCTCTTCTTTGAGGCCACTCGTCCCGAAGAAGTTCCCGACATCATCCGCAAGGCCTCGGCTGCGTTGACTGAGGGCGGCTTCCGCGTCTTCGTGGTGGACTCCAAGCAGCCCGCCGTGGTCGGCATCATCGGCAAGCGCTGACCCGAGTCGACGCGTCTTGATCGCGCACAGACCACGAGTCGGCGCGTGTTGAAGAAGTAGCGCCAACTCGGGGTCGTTGTGGCGTCAAGTAACGCCGACTCGCGGTCAGGCGGGGCCGACGATGGCCAGGATCTCGGGTTGCGTGAACAACTTCGCGGCCAGGTCGCGCACCTCGTCGAGGGTGACGCCGTCGATGCGTTTGAGGACCTCGTCGATGCCGAGGAGCTCCTCACCGATCAGCGTCGACTTCCCGATCCGCGACATCCGCGCATCGCAGTCCTCCAGCCCCAGGACCAGCCCGCCTCGCAGTTGACCTTTGCCACGCTCGAGTTCGATGGCCGTCAGACCGTCGGCGGCCACGTTCGCGAGCTCCGCGCGGACCACCCGCAGCACCTCGTCCCGTTTGGCCGGTAGGCACCCGACCGAGACTCCGACGAGACCGGAGTCCACGTGGTGCATGGCGAAGGAGAAGACCGAGTAGGCCAACCCGTAACGCTCCCTGACCTCCTGGAAGAGGCGGCTGGAGGGTCCCCCGCCCAGGGTGGTGTTCAGGACACCGAGAGCGAAGCGGCGATCATCATCGCGCGCGAGGCCCTTCATCCCGAGGATCAGGTTCACCTGCTCGAAGGGAGCCGTCGCTGAGAGGGTCCCCGGCGTGACCTTGGGCGCCGTACGACGCGGAACAGCCAGCGGGGTCGTTGAGGTCGCCTCACTGGCCAGGAAGTCGTTGCGGGCGAACGCCTGCTTGACCGCGCGTACGACGCTCGCGTGGTCCAGACTCCCCGCGACCGAGACCACCATGTTGTCCGGGCGGTAGTGACGTCGGTAGAAGCGTCGGATCTGATCGGCCGACATCGCGGTAATGGACTCCGCTGTCCCGGCGATTCCCCGACCCAACGGTGAGGACTCGCCCCAGGCCTGAGCTGCGAACAGGTTGTGGACGACGTCGTCCGGGTCGTCGTCGTGCATCGCGATCTCGTCGAGGATGACGTCGCGCTCGGCTTCGACATCAAAGGAGGTGATGCGGGAGTTGGTCATCATGTCGCCGAGCACATCGATGGCCATCGGCAGGTCCTCATCGAGGATCCGCGCGTGGAAGCAGGTGTACTCCTTCGCGGTGAAGGCATTGAACTCCCCACCCACCGCGTCGAGCGAGATGGAGATGTCGAAGGCCGAACGCTCGCG